>DATLNZ010000104.1 GCA_035536535.1 Actinomycetota bacterium
GCTGGAGTCGTTGGAGGGCTACCGCGGGATGCCGCGGACCCGGCCCCCGTTTCCGGCCATCGAGGGTTTGTACGCATCGCCGACCGTCGTGAACAACGTCCAGACGCTCATGGCCGTACCGCCGATCATCACCAACGGTCCGGGCTGGTTTCGCCGGTGGGGGACGGAGAAGTCCCCCGGCACCATCGTGGTCAGCGTCTCCGGCAACGTCCGCAGTCCGGCGAACTTCGAGGTACCGATGGGGACAACGGTCCGGGAGCTGATCGAGCTCGCCGGCGGCGTGGACGACCGCGGCCTCAAGGCCTTCGCCCCCGGGGGGTCCTCCACGCCCATGCTCCTGGAGGAGCACCTCGACACCCCGATGGACTACGAGTCGATGATCGCCGCGGGGTCGGTGCTCGGAGCGAGCGCGATTATCTGCGTCCCGAAGGACATGTGTATCGTCCGCGCCGTGTGGCGCTGGATGAAGTTCTACGAGCACGAGTCCTGCGGCAAGTGCACACCCTGCCGCGAGGGAACCTGGTGGCTGGAGCGCGTGCTGCGGCGCATCGAGCACGGCCACGGCCGCCCCGAGGACTTGGAGCTGATGCTCAACGTCTGCGACAACATGGTCGGGAAGACCCTGTGCGTGCTGGCGGACTTCGCTGCCGGCCCCCTGACCTCGTCGCTCAAGTGGTTCCGCGACGAGTACGAGGCGCACATCACCGGACGCGGCTGCCCGTCTGAAAAGGTAGCGGCGCAGGCGGGGACAACCTGATGCCCGACGTCACGATCACCGTCGACGGCAAGACGATCTCCTGCCCGCCGGGGGAACTGGTCATAGAGGCGGCCAAGCGCGCCGGGATATACATCCCGCACTTCTGCTGGCATCCGCGCATGGACCCCATCGGCGCCTGCCGGATGTGCCTCGTGCACATGGAGCCCGGCCCCCCGAAGCCGCAGACCGCCTGCACCACCCGGGTCAGCGACGGGATGGTCATCCGCACCCAGTTCACCGACGACAAGATCAAGGACGCCCAGGAGGGGGTCCTTGAGTTCCTGCTCATCAACCACCCGCTTGACTGTCCGATCTGCGACCGCGCGGGCGAGTGTCCGCTCCAGGACCAGACCCAGGACTACGGCCCGGACGAAACCCGCTATGTGGAGCCGAAGCGGCGGTTCGCCAAGCCGGTCCCGATCTCGTCTCTGATCAACCTGGACCGCGAGCGCTGCATCCTGTGCTACCGGTGCACGCGGTTCTGCGAGGAGCTTTCCGGCGACCAGCTCATCGGCACCATGCAGCGCGGCCCCCGCGCGTACATCTTCCCGTTTGAAGGCGAAAGCTTCGACTCGGTGTTCAGCGGCAACACGGTCCAGATCTGTCCGGTGGGGGCGCTCACGAGCACCCCCTACCGCTTTCAGGCCAGGCCGTGGGACCTGCGCCTCACGGCCTCCACCTGCAACCTGTGCGCGTCCGGCTGCAACGTGAACCTCAACGTGCGCGTCGCGGACGGAAAGCTCGTGCGCGTCGGCTCCCGGGTGAACGAGGCGGTCAACGAGGAGTGGCTCTGCGACAAGGGCCGGTACGGGCACGCCTACGTCTCGTCGCCCGACCGGCTGGCGCAGCCGTGGGTGCGCCGCGACGGCGAGCTGCAGCCGGTGTCCTGGGACGAGGCCCTGACCGTGTTGACCGAACGCATCGGTCCGCTGCTGTCGGACCGGCAGACCGACCGGGTCGGACTGCTGCTCGGAGGGTCGCTCACCGACGAGGACGCCTACACGGCCCAGAAGTTCGCCCGGATGGTCCTGAGGACCAACTCGGTGGACCACCGCCTCGACGGAGGCATGGCCGCGTCGGCCCTGATGCCTCCGGCGCTCACCTACGACGACCTGCTGTCGGCGGACCACGTCGTGGTGGTCTCGGCAGATCTGCGCGAGGAGCTGCCCCTGGTGTTTTTGCGGCTGCGCATCGCCGCGGCCCGCAAAAAGCTCCGGCTGAGCCTCGTCCACCCCCGGCGCGTGGCTGGGATCGAGTTCGCCTCGGCGCACCTCGCTCCGCTGCCGGGATCAGAGGCCGCGGTCGCTTCGGGGCTGGCCGCCGCCATGGGCAAGCCGCTGGCGGCGGGGGTCGAGGCGATGGCCGCGTCCGCCGGCGTGAGCACGTCCGAGCTCCTTTCGTTCGCGGAGGCACTGGGCTCCGGCGGCACCGTGATCCTGCTCGGCCCCGCGGTGGCGGCGGACCCCGCCGCGCTCAGCGCCTGGAACGCGGTCGCGGACGCGTGTGGTGCGCGCGTCGGATGGGCCCCCAGGCGCGCCGGTGAGTACGGCGCCCTGGCCGCCGGTGCGCACCCGGAACTGCTGCCGGGGTGGCGTCCGGTCGCCGACCCGGCCCTGCGCTCGGAGGTGGAGTCGGCGTGGGGAGGTCCGGTTCCCGAGCAGCCCGGTGAGGACGCAGCCGCCGTGCTGTCGCGCGCCCGCTCCGGGGGACTGGACCTGCTCTGGCTTGTCGGCGCGGACGTCCTCGGCGACATT
>DATLNZ010000105.1 GCA_035536535.1 Actinomycetota bacterium
CACTGCGCGCGGAGGGGGCCGAGCAGCTGCTCTCCGCCTTTCCCAAAGCGGGCGTCTTGGGCTGGATGAGCCCCTGGCACGGGGGACTGTCGCCGGTGCTGACGGCGGGTGGCGGCTTTCCCGGAGTCCTTCACACACAGCGCTTTGAGGGCCGGCCCTCGCGGTCCGTCGACGACCGGGGGCTGGAGTGGACAGGGGTGCGCGTGTCATGCACGCCCGAGCACGAGAAGCTGCGCGGGCTCAGGCTGGAGGTCGACTACCTGACCCTCGGCGGCAGTCCGGTGCTCAAGGTCTCGGTGCGGGTAACCAACCTGGAGTCGGTCGTGCGCCGGGTATCGACCGGTCTGATGGCCTACGTCCAGCCCGGCGGGAGCCGCGAGAAGACGATCGTCTCCAGCGAGCACGGCAGCCACAAGACGACGCCACGGAATTCCCAGCGACACGCCGGCCGCTGGGGAATCGCCACAAACCCCGCCTCCGGGACGTCCATCGTCCTCAGCTCCCCAAGTCCCGACGTCGGGCTGTTCCAGGCCGGCCCGGACGGCAACCACCTCATGCTGTTCGCCTACCCGCACGTGCCGCCGGAGTCGTCCTACGAGGTGACCGGCTTCATCGCACTGACGGGGACACCCGAGACGGCAAAGGGATGGACGGCGCTGTCTGGGCTTGCCTGAGAAGGAATCACGGCTCCCGCCGCGAACTTAGGACCGACCCCAGCCCCCCAGACCGAGGAGTCCCGTGACCAGGTTCAGGCCGTCCGTCGTCGCAGTCGTCGCAGCAGTCGCCATCCTGGCCTCCGGACTTCCCGCGGGAGCCGAGGGCGGATTCACCAGGGTCGTCGGGTTCGCGACCAAGACCGGCTACCGCGGCGTCGTGGCCTGGGAGGCCGACCGGGTCGTGTCCGGACAGGTCCACTACGGAACCTCGCCGACCTCTCTGGACCGGACCGCCTCGCCCGTCCCGGGAGCCCCGGACCGCGCCCAGGTCTCCATCTTCGACGGACTGCAGACCGGCACGACCTACTGGTATCAGGTCGAGGACCGCATCACCGGCGAGCGCTCCGAGATGGGCAGCTTCACCGCCGCCAACGCCTACACCGACTACGACGCCGCCGACACGACCTACACAATCGATCTGGTCGTCACTCTCGACAGCGAGGCCCTGCCCAACGACGTGCCCAAGGACCAGAGCCTGCAGCAGATCGCGGCGGCCATGAACGTGATGGCCGAGCGCACCTACGACGCGCTGGACGGCTTCGCGCGCATCGGGACCGTCCTGATCACCGACACGAACCTCGACTACGCGGCAAACACTCCGTTCACCGGCTCCCCGGCCTGCCAGGCGACCGGTGGAAGCCTCGGCGACTTTCTGTTCCAGACGACGCTGCCCATGGACAGCCACACCTTCGGCGGCTTCGCGATCAACTCGGCCTGTACCCAGATCGGGATGGGCCGCCTCGCGCAGTTGGGGCTCGCGTGGCAGAACGATCTCCACGTCGGCTACGTGGCGACCCACGAGCTGATGCACTACGCGTTCAACACGCCGGACCTGTACTCGGTGGCCGGGGGAGACGGCGGGTGCGTCAACTCCGACTGGGACGGCTCGCTGATGCACAACACCGGCGGATGGAGCACGAGCGCCGAAAGGTGGCAGAAGACGGAGCTGGAGCGCAACTCCACGCTGACCCCCTGCAACATGGGACGGTCGACGCACTCCTGGACGAGGCTGCGCGCGCGGTACACCAACGTGCCGGCGCGTCCGGACGGTCCCGTGGAGCACATCATCGACACCGAGGCGCGCGGCAACGAGGACGGCGGAGCGCTGGAGATCTTCGTCCTGGACCGGGAGCCGGGGATGTCCACGCTGACGAAACTCGACGCCTCGGCTCTGGACGCATCGCCGCCCAACCCGCCGACGATCACGGCGCCCCCGCTCTAGCCGCCCGCGGGGGTCAGGCCTCCCAGTACTCCTCCGGGAGCTTGCCCTCGATCGCCCGGATGTTGCGCCGGACGCAGTCCGAGCACACGTACTGTACCCGCCGGTCCTCCGTGAGGATCGACCAACCGGACGGCAGCCCGCCCACGGCAGCCTCGCCGGACATTCCGCAGCGGGCGCAGGTAACGCGCGTGGGCTCGTCCGTCATCCCCGGTTCCTGCCGGGCGGCCTCGGCCGTGCCAGCCGCGGACGTCGATATTCGCTCGCCCGGTCGCTGGACCATGGAGCAGACGGAGCCATGGTCAGCGCAGCGAGAGCCAGGAGCGGCGCGTCGTAGTTGACGCGCCAGCCGGAGAAGTCGCGCCAGGCCTGCTCCCGGTCCTGCTTGAGCGGGACCCCCGCGGCCCAGAGCGCATCCCACGCCTCATCGAATTCCTGACGGGAGATGGAGATCGGATCCGTGGGCTTGGGGTCGTGCGGGTAGTGGATGCCGAAAAAGTCGCAGACGGACCTCAGGGCGATGTACCCGGCCCGGATGCACAGGTGCGCGCGCGGCATGATCGGCCGGTCCAGTACCGCCGACGCCAGGGAGGCCGAGTCCAGGATCGTCCCCGCCGCCACCACCCAGTGGTGACTGGGCTGCGGTGAGCGGAAGAACGGAAGAGACGCAAGCGACGTGTGGGTCTCGGTGAGATCGACGAACCAGTTCTCCCACTCCGGCCACAGCTCGTCGTAGTCCTCGACCCACCGGATCCAGTGCAACCGAAGGATCATTCCCACCGCCGTAGGGGGGTCGCCCGCGCGGACCTCCAGCTTGGCCACCATCTGCTCGCGCCTCGAGAAGGCGGCATAGATGCTGGGCAGATACGTGATCAGCAGAGCCAGAAGGGCTATGCCGAGCCCGGCCGCGGTGAACGAAAGCAGGTGGGAGGCAAAGCCCGGCGGACGAGCGAACCCGAGCGTGAAAAGGGAGCTGCCGCTGTAGTCGATGGCGTCACGGATGGTGCGGGCGCCGAGCCCCCAGAACATCGCCGCGTAGCCGGCCCCCACCAGGATCAGCCAGACCGACGGCAGGAGAAGCAGGGTCAGGGGAGCGTAGAGCGCCATCAGACGATCCTTCGAGGCGAACTCCCTGAAGCGGCCGATGACGAGTCCGAATACCCACCGCGACGAGACGAACACGATCCTGGTCAGCGACACGGGAGCGGCTCGGGGAAGCACGAAGGTTCGCACGGCCGAGAGCACGGTCCAGCCCACGAGGGCGAACCCCGCGAGAAAAGCGGCGACCCTGAAGCCGATCAAGGTTGCATCGCCTTCAGGAGGCTGGTGTCAGGTGGGCGGCGGAGGGGGCGGCAGAGGACCCCGCTCGGACCTGCTCTCTGCCCTGGGACCGGATTGCACGTTCGCTGTGTTGTGCACGGACACGTCGCCCGAACGCGCCTCGGCGTCCTTGGATTTGTTCAGCGCTGTCGTGGAGCCGCTCCCCGCCCTGGCCGTCACCTGCGACCCAGCCAAAGCGTCTCCGCTTCTCCCAGCAATTCGCTGTGCGGACCGGGCAGAGTTGTCACCGTCGTGCCGGATCCTCGCCTTTGCGTCGCCGCCGGTAGCAACAGCTCTGGCCACCGGACCCGCACGGACCACCACCGCGTTGCTCCCCTTTACGGTTCCCGAACGGGCGGTGGAATCCTCAGCCACATTGACGACATGCGCGTCCCCACCCCCGGAGATCCCATTGACCTGTGACCCTGCCACAGCGTCTCCGGAACGGAGATGGATCGCCTGCGTCGAGTCCACCTCGTTGTCGCCCTCGTGGATGATCTCGGCCAGCGCGTGACCGAAAAGCGCCGAAGCGGAGGCCTCCGGGCCGGCGAAAAGGTCAGCGAAGTTGGTGCCGTTCAGGTCCCCGGAGCGCGCATCGGCGTCCGTGGACAGGTTCAGAGCGAACATTGAACCGCCACCGAGAACCGAGTTGACCTGCGAGCCCGAAATGGCCGCGCCCGACTCGAGGTCTGACGACTGCTCGGAGTCGACGGAGTTGTCCCCTACGTGCTCGATCCGGGACTCCGCATCGCAGGCGGCCGAAAAGACCGCCAACAGGAGCAAGAGGGCACCCATCCGAAAGTTCCGTCTGCTGCCCAGGAAAGAGACCATGGACCCCCCTGACCCGATCCGACTGCTGCGATGTTACTCGGCTTCAGCAGCTCCGGCTCCCGAATCCTGCCGCCCCGCTCAGGGAATTGGCACGGGGCGCGGAAGCGGCGTCTGACAGGCATAGCGCCTCAGGTAGGCGTGCAGGTCCTGGGCCGCCTGCTGGGCGACATACGACGTGATGCCCTGGGCCCCGTCCATGCCGCGGCCGTAGTCGCCGTGGTTCCAGCGCCGGTCGTCGCCCCGGACCCCGCTCGACGTGACGGTATTGCTGTAGGAGTCGGCGCCGGCTCCGTCCACCAGGTACCCGACTCCGCAGTCGAAAAGCGCGAGGGTCCCGGCGAGCACGGGCGGCTCCGGCCCTCCGAAGGCCTGGCCACGCGACTCTGCGAAGGTCAGCTGGTAGGAGTCGTCCCCCGAACCGTCCAGAAGGGCTCCGTACCCACCCAGCCCGGCACCCTCGCCGACCTCGGCGACGTAGCGGTCATTGCCGGCAGAGTCCTCGAGCACTCCGACGCCGCCCGCGAACGAGCACCCGGCGCTGCAGGCCCACTGGGCCAGATGCAGGGTCTTGTCCACCGAGGCGCTGTAGGAGTCGTTACCCCCGGCGTCGGAAAGGACGCCGATGCCCCCGCTGTACCCCTCACCGTGGGAGCCCAGGAACTGGTCGATCCACGGCCCTACGCGCTGGACGGACGAATACGTCGTGTTGCCCGGACCTGCCGCCAGAACCGACTCCCCGAGAACAGCGATCCCGTGGGACCATTCACCGGCCTCAAAGGTGTCGCGACCCCCCGAATCGACAAGGGCGGACGCCCCGAGCAGGGCCATCGCCTGGAAGCTGGTGGCGACTTGGTAGACGTCGTCGCCGCCTCCGTCCACCTGCATGCCCTGGCCGCCGAAGGCCGTGCCATGACACCCCGTGGATGGGCGGGTGTGGTCGACCGGCAGGATGACGGCCGCCGTGTCAACTGTCCCCGTGCATATGTAGCGGTCGTTGCCTCCGGCGTCGGCCAGAGTGCCTCCGGCTCCGCCGTCGAAGCCGGTCCCCTGGCTGAACACAAAGGACGTGTAGATGTCGCTTCCGCGTCCCCCCGACAGGATTCCCACACCGCCCGCCTGGCTGAACCCCTGCGTGCCGAAGTTGCCCGCGAAGGAGTTGGCTCCGCCCTCGTCCAGCAGCAGGCCGACGCCCGCGATGAATCCCGCTCCCTGCGCAAGGTCGCGGGCGGCGTACGTGTCGTCTCCGTCGCCGGCATCGCTCAGGATTCCAAGCCCGGCAAGCGAACCGAAGCCCTGCGCCTCGTCGCCCGATGTATAGGTGTCGCGTCCCGACACGTCCAGGACCAGGCGGGTCTGGGTCGCCTTGGTGATCAGGGCCGGGTCGGGGGGGCCGACACTCCCGGACGCTACCCCCAGCAGGTAATCGACCAGCGGGATCGGATCTCCCGTGGCCGATGCGACGCGTCCGGCGTAGGAGTCGTTGCCGCCCTGGTCGATCAACAAAAAGGCCTGCTCGTCGCTGACGTCGTCGGAGGCCCCCTTCACGACGATGTCTCCGAAGGGAGTGGGGATGGTGGTTGCCGAATCGCTGCCGTGGGCGGTGAGCAGCGCCTCCTTCGCCCGGTCGAGCGCGTCGGCCACCAGCACCGCGCCGTCCAGGAGGCTCTGCGTGTCGATCTTGTCGAGAAGCTCACGCCGGGCGCGGAAGGGGGCGAGGCCGGCCGGCGTGGCCCCGGCGATGAGAGCGGCCGTCGGCCCTTGATCCAGCGGCCGGACCCGCGCGAGGGACTGCTGAATCGCCTCGAGCTCGGACGGGGACAGGGTCGCGAAAGCCCGGAGTCGCAGCGGGAGGCTCGCGGTGGTTGCGCTCAGAACGTCGGCGGCCGCGACCTGCAGGGACGGGGACAGTCGGTTCGCCTCGTCGGTCGCGGTGGGATCGGATGCTGCGCCCGTGGCGGCGGCCGCCTGTCGGAGGGCGGCAGCCAGGTCGGTGGTGCGGGGGGTGGACGGCGGAGCAGGACGAAGTCCCAGCAGTTGCGCCTGGGCCCGCAGCTGGGGCCCCGCAGAGCCCGGGTGTCCGGCAAAAGGCGCGGCCGCGGCCCGGGCGATTTCGCCGGCCTGCAAGGGGGCAGCGGCGATGCGGTCCCCGAACGGGCCCCTGAAGGGGGCCGCGTCGCCATGGGTGAAGCGGCTGGGGGTCGGAGGCCGCGAGGCAGCCTCGACAGGCGGGGCGGCCAGCGCCACCAGAGCCAGCACCAGAATCCTCGCGTATGCCCTCATGCCTGCCCCCCCAGCTCGAACGCCATCTCCATGTTTCTGGGCCGAGCCGGAAAATCCTGCCGCTGCGCCCCCCCCGGGACGGCTGACTCACTGCAGCGTGGCTGATCCTCCGTCCACCACCAGGATCGAACCGGTGACAAAGGCCCCCGCCCGCGACGACAGGTAGATGGCCGCGCCGGCCATGTCGTCCGGGCGCCCGTGGCGGCCTAGCGGGATCGACGACACCACCGAGTCGGTCAACGACTCGTCGGAGAACAGGAACTTCGTCATCTGGCTGGGGAAAAGTCCCGGAGCGATGGCGTTCACCGTGATGTGGTCGGCCACCAGCGCCTTGGCCATGTGGCGGGTGAGCATATGCACCGCGGCCTTGGAGGCCGAGTACGCATAGTTCTCCATCACCGGCACCCGGATGCCGTCGATCGACCCGATGTTCACGACGCGCGCCGGGTCGTCCGGTGTAGCCGCCGCCCTCAGTTGCGGAAGGAGCAGCTGGGTGAGCCTGAAGACGGCCTTGACGTTCAGGTTCCACACCCGGTCGAAGCCGGACATGGGGTACTCCTCGAACGGCGCACCCCAGGCGGCCCCCGCGTTGTTCACGAGGATGTGGACCGCCGGCTCCCGCGACTGCATCTCGGAGGCCAGGTGGGACACCCCTTCCTCGGTGGCCAGGTCCGCCGGGACGGACAAGCACTCCCCCTCCTGGGACAGCTGCCCGGCGACCTCGTCGCACACCTGGGCCTTGCGCGACGAGATGTAGACCTTCACCCCCGACTGGACGAACCCCCGGGCGATCATGAGCCCGATCCCGCGGGAGCCCCCCGTCACGACGGCCGTCTTCCCCCGTAGCGAGAACAGGTCCTGAGCAGCCATTTCGCCTCCCTAGCCCGAGTCCGTGACTGCCACGCTACGGCCAATCGGGGCCCGGGGGCCACCGAGGACCTGTGGATAGCCGGTCCCCCCGCCGGGGGACTCAACATCTGATGTCGGTGCGCCGATGAATCAGGAAAGCGATTTCCGACTACGGCCCGCAGTTCACCACACAGGAGGCCAATCCAATGGGCGTGATTCCGGAGGCCGTTGTCCGGGTCCCCCTGACTCCTCCGCCGGATCCCGCCGCGCCGAAGGCTTGGGCTGCGGTCGTCCACAAGATGCGCATCGGAGTCCAGGTGTGGCAGCTGGACGAGGGCCACTTCACGATCCTGTCCCTGAACCCCGCCGGCGAGCTGCTGTTGGGGGTGAGCCCGGAGAACGTTGCGGGGATGCGTGTGGAGGACTGCTTCCCCTGGACGGGCGAGATGGGCGTGACTAGCGTCGCGGCCAGGGTCCTTCGCAGCGACGTGCCGGAGCTGCTGGACGACATCGAGGTCCGGACCCCCCACGGTCCGCTGTGCCTTTCGGTGGAGGTGTTCCCCCTGCCCGACCAGTGCATTGGCGTGGCTTTCGCGGATGTCACCGAGCGGGAGCGCAGGGAGTCCCGGCTCCGAAGGGAGGCCCTGCACGACCCCCTGACTGGCGTGGCCAACCGGCGATTGCTGGCGGAGCGGATCGAGGAGGCCTTCGCCGCTCCGTCCCGTCCCGGCCGTTACGTGGCGATGGTCGTCCTGGACCTGGACGACTTCAAGAGCGTCAACGATCGGCACGGACACTCGGGAGGCGACATCCTCCTGCAGCAGGTGGCTCTGCGACTACTGGACCTGACCCGGTCCACGGACACGGTGGCCCGGCTCGGGGGAGACGAGTTCGCGATCCTGGCTCCGACGGTTGTGGGCCTGCGCGGGGCACGGCGGCTCGCTGCCCGGGTGGGGGAGGCGTTCGACATCCCGTTCGACGTCAACGGCAGGGTGACCCGGGTTTCCGCCAGCATCGGCGTGGCCGCCCGGCTCCCCCAGAGCCCGGCCGTGCCACCGCTCGTGGACGTCGCGGATCGGGCGATGTACGCCCAGAAGCGCCGCCGCGGGGGCCGCTCAGGCCCCACCCCCGCCGACATCGCCGCAGCCAGACAGGGAGCCTGACCCGCCCCATTCGTCTCCCCGTCCGGCCCCGGGTGCCCCATCCCCGATTCGTGTGACCATTGGGGCGATGAGCATCGAGGGCCAGGTCCAGGATCTGGCGCGCAAGATCACACAGGCCGGAGCCTCCGAGCGCACCCGCGTCTTCCACATGAGCTGGTGGAGCGAGCGGATGCTCGACTGGGCCATGGCCAACCCGGCCTTCAAGACGCAGCTGTTCCGCTTTGTGGACGTCTTCCCGGCCTGCCGCGACGACATCGACGTCATGCGCCACCTCGAGGAGTACTTCGAGGGAGTCCAGATGCCGCCCGCCCTCGGCCTCGGCCTCCGAGCCGCTCCTCACCTGCCGATGGGCAAGAAGGTCACCGGAGCAGTCGCCCGCAGCAATATCACGAGGATGGCGCGGCAGTTCATCGCCGGGCAGACACCCGCCGAGGCCCTGCCGCAGCTCGAGCAGCTGTGGCTGGCGGGAGAGGCGGCGACCGTGGACCTGCTCGGCGAGAAAACCGTCACCGACGCCGAGGCGCGGCGCTACGCATCGCGCGTCTACGAGATGATCACGTCGCTGTCGGCCGGGACCGCGTCGTGGCCGGCAAAACCAATCCTGGAGAGCGACCCGTGGGGGCCGGTCCCGCGCGTGAACGTGTCCGTGAAGCCGAGCGCGCTGACCCCGTTCTTCACGCCCCTGTCGGCCGAGGAGGGGTTCGCGCAGGCGCTGGAGCGCCTTCGTCCGACCCTGGAGCACGCCAAGAAGGCCGGTGCGACCGTGCACCTGGACACCGAGCACTACGACATGAAGGACATGACCTTCGAGCTGCTCCAGCGGATCGGAGCCGCCTACCCGGACGGACCGCAGATCGGATGCGTCGTCCAGGCCTACCTCAAGGACTCGCACGCCGACCTGCGCGATCTGATCGCCTGGTCGAAGTCGTCGCTGCGGACTCCGCTTCAGATCCGGCTGGTGAAAGGCGCCTACTGGGACTACGAGACGGTCCACGCGCAGGCTGAGGGCTGGCCGGTCCCGGTGTACGAGCGCAAACCCGAGACCGACGCCAACTACGAGCGCTGCATCACGACGATGGTGGACGCCGCCGGGACGATCCGGCCCGCCTTTGCAAGTCACAACGTGCGCTCGCTGGCGTGCGCCATCGCGTCCGCACGCGACAAGGGCCTGGACGACTCGGCCTTTGAGCTGCAGTTGCTGTACGGGATGGCGGAGCCGATCCACGCCGCCCTGCGCAGCTTCGGCCTCCGCGTCCGCGTCTATGCCCCGGTCGGAGAGCTGGTTCCGGGTATGGCGTATCTCGTCCGGCGTTTGCTGGAGAACACGTCCAACGAGTCGTTCATCCGCCACCGCTTCGCCGAAGGCAAGGACCTGGATGACCTCGTAGCCCCTCCGGACGCCGACCAGGCTGCCCTACCGGAACCGGGCGGCGCCCTGATCCTGGAGCGCGAGACGGATGCGTCCGATCCCGAGCCCTTCGACAACGAGCCGTACGGCGAGTGGCGAAGTCCGGAGCATCGCGACAGCATCGGGTCGGCGGTCGCACGGACCCCCAAGTCGCTGGGGTTCGAGGCGCCGCTGATCATCGGGGGCCGGCGCGTCAGGACCTCCGGCGAGATCGTCTCCGTCGACCCCGCCGACCCGACGGTCGTGGTGTGCCGCAGCGCCCAGGCGACCATCGCCGATGCCGAGCTCGCCGTGGAGATTGCTTTGGGCGCCTTCCCGTCCTGGAGCCGCACCCGCGCCCGGGACCGCGCCCGCGTCCTGTTCCGAGCCGCGTCACTGATGCGCCGGAGGCGATACGAGCTGGCCGCGCTGATGATCCACGAGGCCGGAAAGCCATGGCCGGAGGCCGACGCCGACGTGGCCGAGGCGATCGACTTCTGCGAGTACTACGGCCGCGAGGCGATACGGCTCGGGACGGGCGCTCCGCTGCTGCAGCCCCCGGGCGAGACCAACGCCTACCAGTACAGGGCCCGCGGCGTGGGGGTCGTGATCTCCCCGTGGAACTTCCCCCTGGCCATCCCCGCGGGGATGACGGTGGCCGCTCTGGCCGCGGGCAACTGCGTGATCCTCAAGCCCGCCGAGCAGACGCCGGGACTCGCGCTGCGGCTGGTGGAGATCCTGCTGGAGGCCGGACTCCCCCCCGGCGCCCTCGCCTATCTCCCGGGTTACGGAGAAGAGGTGGGTGCGCACCTGGTGGAGCACGCGCAGATCGGCTTCATCGCGTTCACGGGCTCCAAGTCGGTCGGACTGCAGATCGTGGAGCGGGCGGCGATCCACCGTCCGGGGCAGCGCGCCATCAAGCGTGTGGTGGCGGAGCTCGGGGGAAAGAACGCTGTGATCGTCGACTCCGACGCCGACCTCGACCAGGCGGTGCCCGGCATCATCAGCAGCGCCTTCGCGTACGCCGGACAGAAGTGCTCGGCGGCCTCGCGGATCATCGGCATCGGACGGATGTACGACGAGCTCGCCGACCGCCTCGTCGGTGCGGGCTCCGTCGTCCCGGTGGGACACCCGCGCGAGATGCGAACGGTGGTCGGACCGGTCATAGACGCCGACGCCCACTCGCGCGTAAAGGGCTACCAGGAGCTGGCGGCCAAGGAGGGCGACGTCCTGCTGCAGCGCGAGGACGTCCCGGACAAGGGCTGGTTCATCGGACCCACTCTCGTCGCGGTGGACAACCCCTCATGCCGGATGGTCAACGAGGAGGTCTTCGGACCCGTGGCCGCGCTGATGAAGGCCGACGACTTCGACCATGCTCTGTCCCTGGCTAACGAGTCGGAGTACGCGCTGACGGGTGGCCTGTTCTCGAGGTCCCCGGTGAACATCCGCCGCGCGACCGAGGAGTTCCGCGCCGGCAACCTGTACATCAACCGCGGCATCACGGGAGCCCTCGTCGGACGTCAGCCCTTCGGCGGCTTCGGGATGTCGGGCGTGGGCTCCAAGGCCGGGGGCCCGGACTACCTGCTGCAGTTCGTGGAGCCGCGAGTGGTCACAGAGAACACCGTCCGCCAAGGATTCGCGCCTCTCGACGACTAGCCAGGTTCCGACGACCGGCGCACGCATCGACCAATCGGACAGGCTAGAGAGCATGAGGAGCCCGGACTGGCCGAGACGGCAGATCGACCTCCAGGCTTACGCCCAAGCTGTACGTAGTGCGCCTTGTTTCATCTGCGACATCTCTGCAGGCGGACCGCGTCGGGACCAGCACCACGTGATCTATGAAGACGCAGATCACATTGTGTTCCTCAACCGCTTCCCCACCGTGCCGGGCTACGTCCTCCTCGCCCCGCGCGAGCACCGGATAAACGTGACCGGGGACTTCACGGTGGAGGAGTATCTCGCGACGCAGCGCCTTCTGCACTCGGTGGCGGAGGCGGTCCGCACCGAGCTGGGGGCCGAGCGAGTCTACATCCTGTCGCTGGGCAGCCACCAGGGAAACGCGCACGTCCACTGGCATGTCGCACCGCTGCCTCCCGGGACTCCCTACGACAAGCAGCAGTTCGAGGCGCTGCGGGCCGAGAACGGAATCCTCTGCATCCCCGACCAGGAGATGAAGGAATTTGCTGACCGTCTCCGGCTGCGACTGGCGGGCTGCACCTAGCCTTCGTCAGCAGGTGAGCCAAAGGACGACCAGACGACCTGGGTCGAGACCTCCGGCGCCGATCGAAGCGTCTGCAGGACCACGCAGTACCTCTCCGTCAGGCGAACCAGAGTGGCCACCTCTCCTTCGGACGCGTCCGTCTCCAGGTCAAACAGCAAACGCAGGCTCCTGAGCCCCACCGGAGCCTCCTTGGAGACGCCGAGTGTGCCGCGAAAGTCCAGATCGCCCTCTGCCTCGACCTTCGCGTCACGCAGGTCCACGCCGATCGACGTGGCCCACCCTCCCAGCAACGGTCCATCACTGAATGCGCCTGCTCCGCTGGGGTTGAAGCGGGGGCCGGGCTCCCGCGCCTGGCCCCCGCACGGCTCGGGCTAGGCCCGGACGGCCTTCGTGATGACGTACTCCCGGCCCCAGCGGACCTTCCCGTCCGCCGCCTTGTAGCCCTCGAGGTACGACAGGATCTCGGCGCGGAAGGCGTCCAGCGCCTCCCCCTCGAGAGCCGAGACGGCTCGGACGGTGGGGCCGTAGGTGGTGGAGAACAGCTTCCAGATGTCCTCGGGTGAAGATCCGAACTGAGGGCAGTCGCCTGGCGTGAACGTGATGTCACGGAAGGAGTCCCCGAGCAGCTCGCGCACCTTGTCCGGGTTTCCCCAGTTAAAGGGGCTCGCCAGGCCCGGCGGAGGCGGGAAGTGCTTGTTGGTGATCCGGAACCAGCCGCCCAGGCCCCCCTCGGGGGTCCAGGCCAGGAACACCACACGCCCGCCGGGACGCGTCACCCGCGCCAGTTCGGCCGCAACCGCCGGCTGATCCGGGGCGAACATGTGGCCACACGTGGACAGAACAACATCAAACGACGCGTCGTCGAACGGCAGGTCCTCGGCGTCGCCTTCACGGAACTCGATGTCCCCGAAGCCATGGTCGCTGGCCTTTTGACGCGCGACCTCCAGCAGTTCAGGCGTCAGGTCCGCCCCAGTCACTGCCGCGCCCCGTTCGCGCGCGGCGATGGCCGTAATTCCGGTGCCTGTGGCGACATCCAACACCTTCTCGCCGGGACGGACCTTCGCGACGCGCAGGGTCTGGTCGGTGGAGATCGTCAAACCGTCGGCGATCCGATCGTATTCCCCGAGCGCCCACGTCGCGCGCTGCTTCTGCTTCAACTCAGTCATAGCCATAGAAAGCCTCCTGTCGTTACGGGACAGTGTGATCGACCCGGGTGCGGGGCAGCCAACCGTAGCGGCTAGGTCCCAAGCACCGGACCCGGCCCCCGGATCTGTGCGCCGGCCAATTGCTCGAAGAGCGCAACCATGAGGGCCGCGTCGCGCGACGCCTCGAACGGAACGGAGGCCATCGACTCACGGTCGTACTTCCAGACCGGGCCGGACCTCAGATCTTCAGGCTCGCTGTCATATCGGGGAAAGACGTGCGCGTGCAGCGCCGGGTCGGAGTTCCCGAGGATCTCGTAGTTGATGCGAAAGGCGTCGGTGACTGCCAGCAGGGCGTCTCCCACGCTCACCATGTCCGCGAGAAACTGCCTGCGCGGTTCGTCGTCCAGATCGTTGATGCTCGAAACCACCGGGTCGGCCAGCAGCAGGGTGTATCCCCGCAGGAACTGACTGTCCCCCAGGACGACCCAGCCCGATCGAAGGCGGCCGATCACGGTGGGATTCGAACCCTCGCGCGCGGACAGCACGCGCCGGTGGATCAGCGTCTCGGCGGCCGTTGACTCGCCGTCGGAAGGCGCCACTAGGACGCCTTCTTCTTCTTTGACTTGGCCCCCGTCTTG
>DATLNZ010000106.1 GCA_035536535.1 Actinomycetota bacterium
AGCGGGCCACCGTGACCTGCGACCCGTGCGGCTGCGCAGGAGCCAGCAGCCACGCATGTGCCTCAGCAAGCAAAACCACTGCCGTCGCAGCCTCCACGGCGTTTCCGCCATGCGTGAGCATTAGCTGCATCTGAGAGAGGATCGCCCGCCGAACCTCGTCCGCCGACACTTCTGGTCCCCGCTCTGCTGCCATCGCTTTCCCCCTTTGCCTCCCGACTGCTGGCCCCGATTGTCGGGGCAATCTAGGACAGGTTCTCCTTGAAGTACGCGGCGCTGGCCTTGACGACCGTAGCCAGCGGTCGGAAAATCTCGCGATTTAGCAAATTGCGCAAGACTCACAAGTTCTCGCCACGCCCAACCCACCCCTGCGTCAATTCCGACCTCATGGCGAGACCGCGCCACCCGCCCGCCTGTTCGAGCGACTTTGTCCGCTTACTCGCAGAAAAAGTCGGCGCAAGTCGGTCGAGTGAGCGCAGCTCAGGCAGGCTCCCTATTCGAGTCTTCCCCCGAAGGTGGGTTGAGCTTCAGAACGTGCATCTCGAAGTCGCCAGGCGCGAACCCAAGCCGCGCGAGCCATCGCTGACGACCGGATTCGCCCTCCCCCGGCTGGGGATGTGCATAAACCTCAGTGAACCCGAGTTCCCGCGTCCATCTGCATGACTCACGCACGAGGTTGGTTCCGATGCCCGAGTTGCGGCGCGCCTCGACGACGGCCACTTCCTCCAGGTAGACCACCCGCTCCCCCTCTCTGTCGAGCTGATCCCTGTATATGACCCAGCTGTACCCGACGACCCGGCGGCCGAGCCGAGCTTCCACAAGCCAAGAGCCGTCGTTAAGCATGTGGCTTGGCAATGGCCATCTGAATCCACAGTCCCGCTGCATCTTGACGAGCCGACGGGGGAAGCTCGGGCAGTCGATGCGGCGAAATTGAATGCTTCTTGGTCGAGTGAACAAGCGGCTGAGCATGGGAGGATGGTAGAACCCGGTGCCGACGTCCATCACTCCAAGGTCCGATCAGACGGGCAGGACCCCGTGCTTTCGCCAGGGGCGCTCAACGGTCTTGGATCGGCCCAACATGAGGCCCCGGTGGATCGCCTTGCGTGTGTCGCGGGGGTCGATGACGTCGTCCACACCGGCCCAACGCGCGGCGATGTATGGCGAGATGGAATCGCGGACCGCCTTCACCCGTTCCGACCGCACCCTGTCCTGGTCTTCGGGGGCGGCGGCCTCCACCTCCTTGCGGAAGATGATGTTCACCGCCCCCTCGGGCCCCATCACCGAGATCTCTGCGGTGGGCCAGGCGACGATGTACTCCGGCTCGTAGGCGAAGCCGTTCATCACGAAGTACCCGGCCCCGTAGCCCTTGCGCGTGACCACCGTCACCTTCGGAACGGTCGCCTCCGACACGGCGAACAGCATCTTCGCGCCGTGACGGATGATGCCCTGGCGCTCGATGGCCGACCCGACGAGGAACCCTGGGATGTCCATAAGGAACACAAGCGGGATGTTGAACGCGTCGCACAGCCACACGAAGCGAGCGACCTTGTCGGCGCCGTTTACGTCCAGCGCCCCGCCCAGCATCATCGGCTGGTTGGCCACGATCGGTCCTGCACCACCGCAATGGCGTCTTACCGGATTAGATCGGTTCGCAGCGTGCTCAGAACAAGTCTCTATGCGCCGCCTGAACCTCCGACACCTTCTCTTGAGGCGCAATTCCCGCGTAAAGTTCTGCACGCTGACCGGCCTTGCGAGCGTTCTGTTCAGCTTGAGCAGCTCGCTCGGTTGCTCGATGCGCTTGGCTCTGAAAAAAGAAGCTCGGCATCGCGCCAGTGGCCACGCCGACAATGGTCGCGAATAGGCCCCAATATCTCGAGTAGTCATCGAAGTTCGTGGATTCGGTAGCGCAGAAGATGATGATGAACACGACAAGCGCCAGGTAAGCCACTCCCACGACGACGGTACGCCAACTCACTCTTTCCATTGGTCTACCCCTCATTCTTTCGGAATCCATTTCCCTCTGCTTGCCAGGGAGGAGGCGGAGCCGTAGGCACGGCCACTGGAGCGTTTCCTCACCGCCGAGATTGGAGAGCGATCCAGCAAAGCGGTCGCATCACACGCGTGGGCCTAATTGATCTCCTCGAATCCCTCGATCGTCGATAGCGTCTGAGGTTCGTTCTGATGATCACGGTTGGCGACGTAGGTCCAGTACGAGGTGCCGTCCAGACCGTGCTCCGATCTGATTGTGACCCTCCGCAAAGGCACATCTCCGGGGCCCGTTGCGTCTCCGATGAAGGCCTTGCGCCCCCGAACCTCCGCTTCGTGGCCCTGCCCGCGGTGCGCCGGGTTCTCCGGAGGTAGCGGCTGTGGGTGGCTCACCCAGTGATATCCGAACGCCCCCAGCCCAATGAGCTGATGCAGCGTGTAGTCGTCTGGGTTTACGCCCGCAGGGACGTAGATAACCAGTAGCGTCGCCTTCTCCTTCCTGGGATCCGGAGTCCCACCAGGCCGACTAGCCCCGAATGCAAGGATGTGCTCGACATATCCGGCCGGAGGCGCGTCCTCGAACCACAACGGGCGGCGGGGCCACCAATTGAGGACGGAAGCCCTAGTCAGCGGGCGGCTGGTGGCCCCGATAGTGGGTCCCGCACCAGGTGTCCCTGCCGGTCTATTCGCAGCAGGCGTTGCGGCAGATGGGCGACTTCCATGCCGCGCCCGGGGGGACTCCCGTTGCTCCCCCCGTGCGGCGTCCGTGCCGGCCGATGCCCGAGGACTCGGTCCCACAGAGGGGGTCGCCACGGGGACGCCTCGGCGTCTCTCGACACCTCTTCCTTGACCGCTTTCAGGGCCGCACGCTCCACCTATGACCACGATTGCCGCGGCCGCTGACAACCGAACAGTGACTGAACTTAAGCGCATTTTCTATCGGACACAGAGTGGGTTACTTGATTGGCATACGCCTTCATTGTCGCGTGGGTGTGAAAGCACACCTCCATCTCATCGTGGTACCCATCGTAGCCGCTGTACGCTGTGGCCCAGTCACACGACGAGCACTCATCGTAACCAGGGGTGCCAGCGATTGCGGGCTCGCGAATTATCTGAGCGTGTACCTTTAGCCAGAAGCTGAGGCCCCTACAAGTGGCCCAGCCCTCACCGCCAGCCCCCACTAGATGGACATCGCCGGCCGCTGTCTGCATCGTCCACGGGTAGGGCGGGTCCTGATTTGCACCGCCTGCACAACTCACTGGAACAGGGATGACCTCGTCCGCACTGGCTGCCGGGACGAGCCCGGTCAAGAGAACGACGACCACGGCCGGGAACCACAACTTACGCATGAGCTCCTCCTTGTTGTAGAACCTCAGCGGCTCTCCTCGTCAGCGGAAACCCTGGACCGGGCGCCATGTCGAACAGCGCCTCGTTCCGCCCATCGGCGCCAGGCATCGACGCGCCGGCGTGCCGGTCCCTCGGGAGCTGGCCTTGCCGTCACATGGCCCTCTCGACTCTCGTTCAGCGACGCTCTCAACTCTCCGACCACGCCCGGATAGCACGACTGGCCGATTGCAGGTGCTTACCATCCGGCTCTCCAGGGGTCGGATGCACTCGGTCCATACGGCGCACTTCCTTTCCTGCGGGCACGCTGCGGCAGCTTCAAGGAGGTGTACGCAGTCGTCCCGTGGAAGTTGCGCGGTCTTCTGCCGAGCGGTCGATGCTCGTGGCCAAGGCCACCGTCGGGGCCGAGAAAGGGAACCGCCTGTCCTCTATTCCCGAAGGGGAAGCGAATTCCAGACCTCAAGAGCAGAGAGGGCTCGGTGGTGCGTAGCACTTACGTCTGCCTCTAACCAAAGGGAAGTGTGAGCGGAGCGATGGATTCCGAGCAACTTCCTTCCCGATGATTCGTACCCCTCCTCGACGGGCCCGCCGTGGCCCCGACAGGAGGATCACGATGAGGTTGCGCACGCCCATCAGGTTCTTGGTTTGCACTTTGGTTGCGACAGGCTTGCTCCTGACGCGGGTTTCGCTGGCCGAGGCATCAACATGCCTGGCTGTGTGGTACGGAACGCCGACGGACAGGACGTACCTCACTTCTAACTGCGTACCCACCGGCGAGAAGCAGGTCGGCGAAGGGGGATACATCCGACTGAATGCGTCGACTTACGTCGGCTACGAATGGAGCGTTGGCGCGGATTTGCCTGAGTGAGTCGGTTACTCAGGGTCCTGCGTCGTAGAGCCGGCAGGTCATGCGGTGGAGAGCCGAGGACTGGCAGGGGATCTCCGTCTCGGCCATGACCTCAGGTTGAACTTCGGGTCTTCCCGAGTCCACTGTCACTTGCCGCCTAACCCGGAGCGAGGACCGGTCCCTAGACACCTTGGCGGACGCCTCTACCGGGCTTCTCTCGAGTCGCTCGTCACGGGCGGCCTGATCTGGAGTCATGGTGCCACCGAGACCTCTTACTGACTCGGGAGCTGCCCCCACAGGTGCTGGCTTTGGATCGGTCGCCCCGGTGGCGCCGTGGCTAGCCTGGGAAATGCGGCCACCTGGAGACGCGCTGCCCCCGCCGGGGGCCGCTGGACGACTGGCGGCGGTGGTCGCAGCCACAGCCAGGATCAGAATTGCTACGGCCAGCGACGGTGTTGCTTGGGCGACGTCCTGGGCCCCCGCCCAGGCCCGCAGACGCATCAGGCGGCGCGAGATGGCTTCCCGAACCCGCAGTAAGAACACCGGGACGACGGTTAGCCCCCGCTCGGCTGCAATTGTTCGATAGCAATGGCAGAACGTGCGACGCGCCCGCAGAATCATGGACTTCACCGCGGGCAGAGACAGCCGCTCCCTCGTCGCTATCTGCTCGTATGACAGCCCGTACATGTGCCTGAGCGTCAGCACACGGCGCTGGCCCTCGGGCAGTCCCGACAGCACCTCGACGATGGCTCCCCTGCGCTGGCCCCCTAGGTAATCGTCTTCGACCGTACTTGCAGCCGGTTGCGCGGCCCAGACGGCCTGCGTATCCGGCTCTTCGGATAGAAGAACTGGACGTCGGGCGGACTTCCGGACGTAATCCACGCAGCATCGAGTGGTGATCACGGCCAGCCACGGCCAGATCGGCTTGGAACAGTCGAACGTCGGCCACGCCTGAAAGGCTTTCAGCAAGACCTCTTGGGCAGCGTCCTCAGCCGCGTGCGGGTTCCTCAGGTACTTGTGCGCCAGTCCTTCCACCCGCGGCAGATACTCCCGGTACATCTCATGGAAGCTGAGGTCGACTGGAACGTGAGGAGGGTCCAAGAGTTGCAAGTGCGGAGAGACACCAACAGCGTGTTGAGTGCCTTCGCCCCCCGAAGGAGCCTCACTACCGATAGCCGGTGATGCTGTCACCCCTCACCCCCCACCCATCCTGGATCCACACCCAGGAACCCAACTTAGCCCCAGTAGTCAAGCGTGAGGTGCCACCTGAGCCCGGCGCTATCGGCGTCAACCACGTTGGTGGCGCAGTAGGACGCGGCGAGTGGTGCGTGGCTGCCCCGGGACTCTGGCCACTTCTCCCACGAACATGGGTCTGCTGCAGGTCTGGTTGACATCCTATGAGTGGGACACGCTCCCACAGAAAGGATGGATGCCATGCCGAAGAGGTTCCCCCGGAGTTCAAGCGCGATGTCGTCAGGGTAGCTCGCCGACGTGAGGTGAGCCTGGCTGAGGTCGCTGCCGAGTTTGACGTATCGCCCGAGTCGGTGAGGCGGTGGATGCGCCAAGCTGACATCGACGACGGGATCCGTGACGGCTGACCACGGCCGAGCAGTCAGAGCTGGTGCAACTGCGCCGCGACAAGCGACGTCTGGAGATGGAAAACGAGATCCTGCGCCGAGCGGCCGCGTACTTCGCTAAGGACGCGCTCCCAAAATGATGTTCCCGCTGGTCCGAGAGCTGGCCGCCGATGGGATCCCCGTGCGGTTGACTTGCGGGGTGCTGGGCTTTTCGCCGCAGGCCTTCTACAAATGGCGCGCGCTTCCGGTCGGCGACCGCGACTGGGCCGACGCGCACGTGACGAACGCGATCGTGACATCCACTCCGACGACCCCGAGTTCGGTTACCGCTTCCTGGCCGACGAGCTGCATCGGGCCGGCCACGTCATCGGTGAGCGGCGGGTCTGGCGGCTTTGTTCTGAGCAGCGGGTCTGGTCGATCACGTCCCGCAAGGGCCGGCGGGGCGCCAAGACGCCCGGCCCCGCCGTCCATGACGACCTGGTTCAACGCTGCTTCACCGCCGACCGCCCCAATGCCGTCTGGCTGACCGATATCACCGAGCACCCGACGGTGGAGGGCAAGCTGTATTGCTGCGCCATCAAAGACGTGTTTTCAAACAGGATCGTCGGCTATGCCCTGGGCGGCCGGATGACCGCGGCACTGGCCACCTCGGCTCTGCGTGCCGCCATCGCGCGCCGGCAGCCCGAGTGCACGCTGATCGTTCACTCGGACAGGGGGTCGCAGTTTCGATCCAGATCCTTCCGGGCCGTGTTGGACGACGCCCAGCTGGCCGGCTCGATGGGGCGCGTGGCCTCCGCCGGTGACAATGCGGCGATGGAGTCGTTCTGGGCCTTGCTGCAGACCAACGTGCTGGACCGACGGCGCTGGCGGACCCGCGGCGAACTGCACTACGCAGTCATCACGTGGATCGAACACACCTACAACCGCCGCCGCCGTCAGCGGGCCCTGGGGAAGCTGACGCCCGTCGAGTTTGAACTCGCCTTCGCTCCCACCGATGCTGTCGAGGTAGCGTGATCTGTCATAACCGCCGTCAACTCAACCTGCAGCAGACCCTCAGGAGGAATCCATGTCGAGCCAAGTTCCTTCGCCAAATGAGGGAGCCCCGTCCTGGCGATCTATTGCAGCCGAACTGGCCGCCGATCGCTCCACGAACCGCCGGCTCAAGAAGAGCACCGCGTATCAGCGCTTCTCCCAACTCCACGAATCGGTGCCTCAGGGACCATGCGATCCGGTCCAACTGAAGATTCATTGCGGCGTTGGCCACCATCAGCTCGTTCTGGGCCCGATTTTCGAGCTTAAAGACCATGATGAGGACGCGGAGACAGTGGCAGAAGCACTCGGCGGAGACACGCCTGCCTGTGTACTCATAGCCCGCGCGTGGTCGGCCTTCGTTGGAGGAGCCCCCGTCCCTACGGGCGTGGCCGCCGATCATCTGCTTCAGGATCTCATGGAAAGGAACTTCGAACTGGTGATTCACCGCTGGTTGGAGTGGCGGGCTACCCGAGCCAGCACGCCCGCCCAGGTTGATGCCAAACAGAGACAACTGATCGCCGCGCTCCAAACGCAGATCGCCCAACGATCGCAAGACCTGCAACGGCTACAGGCGCGGTCCTTTACGGCAGCCCCGAAGAAGGTGTTCGCTCAGCGACAGCTAGCGAAGTCCGAGGCGCAGCGTCGACGGACGATCGAAAAGTCGGTCAAGCTTAGGACACGAGAGTACATGGAGGGTGCAGAGGCCGCCTACGCGCTGGCATTGATACTGCACTTGCCGCAGGATGCATGGAGGCTTGCGCTAACTCTCAGGCGCCGGTAAGGGGGATGGGTGTCCAGCCCCCTTACCGGCGCCTTTAGCTACGACCAGTTGCGGCAGCCGTACCCTGAGGTTCCGATTACGACGGCACACTTCTTAATGGGAGACCCGGGAGTGGGGCCGTCACAGATCACACCAAATCCAATCCCCGAGTGGCCGGGGCATGCGTACGAAGCCTGCGGGTCACCAAGCCCCCAGCTTGCCGCGGCTGCTGCAAACTCGCGGCACTCCGAAGTTTCGGCCGACCGGCTCGGGAGGCCTTCTTCTATGCTTCGCTGACACTCACTCGGATCCGGAGTCGAGGCCGTCGCCGCACTCCCGCTCCCAAGCACCGCCGCGAGTGCTACCAGACCGACAACAAAAGCGCGTTTCGGGTGCAGCAGACGTCCCATGTGCCCCTCCCCCATCGTCCCATCCCCAGCCTGGTGGCCTGGGGCCGATGAGGTACACGCAAGAGCCCCCATGAAAGTTGCGCCGACTTCTGGAGACTTCGGTTCTCAGACCCGCACGGGTCAGTCGAGAGCGCCTAATTGCTGCAATCTATCCCGCGGCCGGCGCTTGGGGCGGGTGGGCTCACCCACGCCTGAACCCAGCAGTGTTCCACGCTTGGAATCGCGTTTGGGTTGGCTGCAGCAGGCCATACGCAACGGAGGCCAAAAAAGTTGCGGTCGCCAGGCCCCCCGACCTCCCAGCCTGCGCTCCACGTGGCGCAGGTCCGGGAGAGGAAGAACTTCACTCCCCGTGTTCGCCGACCAGGTCCTGGTTCCGGAGTTCGAGATCCGGCGGCCTGGAGCTCCTGACCAAGGTCAGAACCACTGCGAGCCTGTCCGGGGCAGGGCCCCCCTTGGCTCGCCGCGCAGGCCTCGGGAGGATCGAGACCTTCTTCACCTGGGCAGTCTCTCTAGATTGGGCAATACCCCGTGCTTGCGTCACGGGCGCTCTACGGTCTTCGACCTCCCCAGCGCCAGCCCCCGGTGGATCGCCTTGCGGGTGTCGCGGGGGTCGATGACGTCGTCCACGCCGGCCCAGCGCGCTGCGATGTAGGGCGAGATGGAGTCGCGGACCATCTTCACCCGCTCCGAGCGCACCCGGTCCTGGTCCTCCGGCGCGGCGGCCTCCACCTCCTTGCGGAAAATGATGTTCACGGCCCCCTCCGGGCCCATGACCGAGATCTCGGCCGTCGGCCAGGCCACAATGTACTCCGGCTCGTAGGCGAAGCCGTTCATGACGAAGTACCCCGCGCCGTAGCCCTTGCGCGTGACCACGGTCACCTTCGGCTTGGTCGCTTGGGCGATCCCCGGCCCAGCTAAACGGCCTCCGCTCTGACGTTGACGAGCTGAACGCCGGCCATGTCTTCCGCGAGCTGACGGGCCAGCTGGCTCTCGTACGTCGTCACAAGGAGCTGGACAGGTCGATGACCTTCAGTCCCAGCGGCGAGCGTCGCTGCCACGGCATGCCTCAGTTGCGGGTCGAGATGCTCCAGAGGCTCATCGAACCACACGAAGGGTATCCTGGTGGATGAGGTCACCACGAGCAGATGCGTGACGATCCTGGCCCAGATCCGTTCGCCGTCGCTGAAGCAGTCCCAGGTCAGCTCCTCGCCGGCCTCCGCGCGGACGATGGTTCCGTCCGAACGCAACGTAAGGCCGCCTACGGGAAACAGCGCCTTCCAGCGGAACTTCACCTCGGTGGCGATCGGTTCGATTAACTCCTCCAGGATCTCCTTGGCCGCCTTCCCGAACGCAGCGGCGGCAAGGGCAGATATGGCCTCCCGGCGATAGGCGACCCGGAGCGCCCGCTCGGAAGCATCGACCTGCGCATCTGCGGCGACCTCGGCTCGGATCCGCTGGACGCGCTCTTCGATGGCTCCTATACGTTGGTCGTGGGCTTGGAGCGATTGGCCCGCTGCGTCGTAAGCCTGCTCGGCCGCCGCTGGGTCGCGTGCATCGAGCGGAGTCGGTTCGGGTGGGGGCGAACGCCGCAAAAGGTCGATCTGCCTCTTCAGATCTGAGAGCGCGTGGGCATGCTCTTGAAGCGCCGCTTCTTCCTCCTCGAGGCCTTCAAGCTCCTCGGTCGCCGAATCGTGTCGACGCTCGTGCTCTTCACGGGCAGAGGACAGCTCGTCCCCATGGATCGGCTTCAAGCAGGTTGGGCACATGCCTGTCTCGCCGGCGAGAAGCCTCAAGGCCTCCTTCGCCGCGGCCAAGGCCACCCTTGCGGACGTCATGGCTTGTCCAAGCGCCGCCGTCCGTTCAGCGACCTCCTGACAGCGAGTCTCCACGAGCTCTTCCAGGTCAGCTTGATCAACCGCGGTGAGGCCGAGAACCTCTCCAGCGTTATCGATCACCAGGCGCAGTTCAGCTTCGTGCTTCGTGCGTGCCTCGGCCTTCGCACGGCCTTCGCGCGCCAGTGCGCGATCCTCTAGGGCAGCTCGTACGTCGGCCTCCAAGGTCGATCGCTCTTCCACCAGGCCCGAGAGCTCGCCCATCGCTCCGGTGAGTTGCACCTCGAGGAGCTGCCTGTCAACGCTCTGTCGCTTCTCGTGCTCGCGCAAGGCGGCTCGTTGCTTCTCCGCTTCCTTGACCATCCGCTGCGTCACCTCCGCGGCCCGGAGAACCTCCTCGACACCGAACGCCTTGTGGAGATGCGACTTGAGATTAAGAGCCGTCTCCGACGACAGATGTTGGCCGCCAAGCATGAGCGATAGCCGGGCCGCAACCGACATGTCGACCTGGAACGACTCTTCCAGGAGTCGCTCCACCTCATCTCCAGTGAGGCCTTGATCGGCGATCGAGCCGGTTACCTGCGGCCGACCGCGACGACCGATCACCCGGGTGACGGTGAGTTCGCGACCGTCGTTCAGACGGACCGCCACACTGACCTCAGCCCGATCGGCGCCAGCCCGAATGCATCGTCGTGGCTCGATGCCGGCATGGTCGCCGAATACTCCCCACGCCAGGCCCAGGATGAGCGAAGTCTTGCCGACACCGTTGGGGGCGACCACGAAGATCGTTCCCTTCTTCAAGGAGAGTTCCAGCGATTCGTAGGACCGCCAGTGCCGCAGCGAGACGCGAAGGATCATGCGGCGCCACTCAGCTCTTCGATCCGCGCACGGAGGCGGGCCTCATCGAAGTCACCGTCGATGGCGCGCCGCAGCTCGTCGGCGACCTGGTCGGCCTCTGCCGGACCGATCCCTATCCATGTCGACTGCTTGACGCCCCCCGTCGCGCGATGACCAGCTGCAACAACTTCATCCAGCGCCTGCGCAGCCAGGCCGGCGACGTCCACAAGCAGCGCGTCGCTCCCCACACGCGACGCGACGTGATCGAACGCCTCGAACGTCGGCATCACCTCGGACACATAGGCGAGGCACGCGTCTACCGGTTCGCAGATTGGTCGCCGGATCCGCGGTGCGCGAAGTTGGCCCGATGGCGTCTCGACTGCCGGGACAACGTCATCTCGGTCAATGATCGCGGCCGACCAAACTGCATCACCCAGAGCCATCAGTAGAGCCGCGTTTGTGTCCGGGAAGGCCCCGAAAACCGCCGCGATGGCCGATAGCCGCTCAGCGTAGACTGCATCGACGTCGGTCGCGCCCGCCTCGACGATCACGCGGACCCGCAGGCCCCGAACGTGGACGACGTATCGAGACGCGAAGCCCGCCGCCATAGCCGTTGTGTCGCCTTCGACGGCAGCCGCCGGGTGCCCCGCGCCACGCAGGCCTGCTTCCAGGTATTCGCCCACCGACCGAGCCGAAGACTGTCGCGTACGCTCATCGCCCCGCGCGATCAGAGCCGCGATCGATGGCCTGGACGCGCTCGGATCGACCCCACGGGCAGCCTTGATCGAGCCGATGAGCTGCTCTGCCTCGGCCCGCTCGTCCGGCGTGAGGTGGTCGAGGGACGGTTCGGCACCCCCGCCCTCGAGGTGGTCGAAGAAGGAATCCAGAACCTCCTCGACAGGATCGCGTCGCTCCGTCATGATTCGCCTCCTTCCGTAAACCGTTGGAAACGCGGATGGTCGTGCAAACGTCTTGAGACCTGCTTGTAGATGTGCGTCACGCCCGGAGGGGTAAGGTCGAACTCCTCAGCTAAGGACTTGCGGGTCCTGTCGCCGAAATGTAGGCCGAGGAAGATCGTCCGGTCCCGGGCATGGGTCAGCTCACGAGCGAGACGCGACAGCTCCAGCTGCTGGTTCGTGACCAGGAACTCACGCTCCAGGTCGTGGGGATCCGGGAGGGTATCGAAGACCGTACCGGCGCCCACCTCATCTCCATTCGCGGCTCGGGCCGCATCTCCCGAAATCACGCTCAGGCCGGGCCGATGTGCGGTCGGCCGCAGCCCAGCTTGACCGTCCCGGATCGCCTGCTTCGTCTTGTTCCTTGCGATCCCGACCGAGAACGCCTCCCACGACTCGGATAGAACGTCTGCGTCGGTGGACAACAGAGCCATCAGGGCTTCGGAGAGAATGTCCTCTGGGCTGACGTCCCCCGCAAACAGCTCGTCGGATGCCGGCTGGCCTACGACGCGGTCGAGGCCGGAACCGCCCGTGCGGCGCCGTCGAGGGGCCGTTCGTCCCACCACCTTATGAATCTGGGCCCACATGACGTCCACGATCGCCTCGAGGCGATCGGGATCGTCCTGCAAAGGATGGCTTCCAGGGGCTCTGGAGGCGTCCGGGCCGGTCATGTCACTCCCTACGTTGCAGACCGCGACCGGAAAGAAAGCAGCAGATCTCGCTTTCATTCCGGTCCCGACCGGCAACGTACACCTCGACGAGCCACAAGGAGGAACCATGGACACGGACAAGATCCAGGAGGTGCCCCGCGAGGTGACCTTCACCATCGACGGTCAGCCGTACACGACGTCGGACCGGCGCCAGCCAGCAGCCGACCTGCTGCGCCTGGCCGGCCTCGACCCGGCCCGATACGACCTAGGCGAGCTACGGGGCGAGAACCAGAAGACCAAACGCTTCACGGGCAACGACGTCGTCACCATCCGACCCGGGACCAGGTTCGTCACCATCCGTCACGCAGCCGACGTGGCGTGACCGGAGCCGACGGCTTCCGGGCCACAATGGACCGGCTCTGCCTCCATCCAAGGGTGGAGGCAGAGATGGTCATCTACCTGATCGAGCCGGTGGACGGAGCATGGGCTGGAACGGCCGTTGAGACCGCGGTGGCCTGCGCCGAACTCGCCCGGTGGCCCCAGGTCCCACCCCACTGGATCCACCTCCCCGACAAGGTCCAGCTGCAACGGACGAACAGCCAGCCCTCCTCGAAAGCGGAGTGGACCATGCACAGCCGGCAGATCGCTGACTGGGGCCGCGACGACCCCGGCGTGGCGTGGGCCAGTCACGTCCGAGGGGTCCTGAGCGAGGCCACGGCGTGAGCCGCGAGACGTCGGTCGCCATGACCGGGGCCACCCACCGCGCCCTCCGCCAGCTCCTCCTGCGCGGCGACGGCCAGGAGGACCTGTGCTTCGCCACCTACCGAGCATCGACCGGTCGGGCGCGACGCACCGCTCTGCTGGTCCAGCCGATACCGCCACGACCAGGCGACCGAGACGTTCACGGCAATGCCACCGTCACCGGTGACTACGTCCTGCGAGCCGCCAATGAGGCGCGGCAGATGGGAGGCGGCGTCGCGCTGTTGCACAGCCACCCGGCGGGCTCAGGGTGGCAACCGATGAGCGGACCTGACCGCGACGCGGAACGCTCCTACGCCAATCTTGCGAGGGAGATCACAGGCCTGCCCCTGATCGGGCTCACGCTGGCTGGCCGGGATCAGGCCTGGTCCGCAAGGCACTGGGATCGCGGAGTCGGGCGGGAAGTCGAACGGACCGACTGCGTCAACGTCCGCGTCGTCGACGACCGCCTGAGGGTTTTCTGGCACGACGGCCTCCGGCCGGAGCCACGCGACACCGGTCGCCAGTTGAGGACGGTCGCCGCGTGGGGCCATGGCACACAAGCCGACCTGACCCGCCGGCGCGTGCTCGTGGTCGGAGTCGGGTCCGTCGGTTTGGACGTGGCCGTCCGTCTCGCCGCATCCGGCCTAACCGACGTGACCATCATGGACTTCGATCTCGTCGAGGAGCACAACCTCGACCGTCTCATCGGCGCCGGCCCTCGCGATGTCCGACTGCGCCTTCCGAAGACCCACGTCGCCAGACGGGAAGCGCTGCGCAACGCGACGGCCGCCGATCCCAGGGTGCGCATCTCAGACCGGAGCGTCTGCGAGCGGGACGGCCTGGCCGTGGCGTTGGACCATGACCTGATCTTCTCCTGCGTGGACCGCCCGTGGGCGCGCGCCGTCCTGAACAGTCTGGCGTACACGGACCTCATCCCGGTCATCGACGGGGGTATTGCGATCGATACGCGCGAGGAGGGGTCGATGCGCAACGCGACTTGGCGGTCCCATGTCGTACGGCCTGGCCGGCCGTGCATGGTCTGCACACGCCAGCTCGACATGAGTCTGGTGGCTCTCGACACCCAGGGGTTGCTCGACGACCCGGCCTACATCGCTGGAGGGGGCCGCGCGTCCGGCCTGCGCCAGAACGTCGCCCCGCTGTCCGTGAACGTCGCGGCGGCACTCCTGGCCCAGTACGTCAGCTTCAGTGTGGCGCCCGGAGGTTTCGGGGACCCTGGCCCACTCCAATACGTGCTCAGCACGCACGAGCTCCACCACTTAGGCCCGTCGTCTAGCCCGAGCTGCATGTACGAGCCCTCCGAGCCCGTCGGCGACCAGCGCGCGGACCTCACCGGAAAGGATCCAGTCGCGGAGCGGGGGAGGCACCGCGCGAGGACCAGCCCGTTGATCCTGCGGCTACGGCGATCGATCAGCGGTCGACTCGACGAGCGACATTGGAGGACAGCGTTTTGAGGGGTCGGCCCGGCTACCCGATCCGATCCTGCACCCGTCCAGGAGCGCTCCCTCCGAACGTGGCCTGTCGAGAGCGCTGTCGTTGTCAATCAGACGCTGGCCAGGCGGCCGTGCATCTGGCCTGGGAGTGGCTTCCGGAGGAGGAACTCGCTCCAGGGACCTGAGCGGCAACAGCGACCCTGAGACTCCGGGCCACACGTCCTAAACCGGCAAGACCCCGTGCTTTCGCCACGGGCGCTCCACGGTCTTGGACCTCCCCAGCACCAGCCCCCGGTGGATCGCCTTGCGCGTGTCCCGGGGATCGATGACGTCGTCCACGCCGGCCCACCGCGCGGCGATGTACGGCGAGATCGAGTCGCGCACTGCCTTCACGCGCTCCGATCGCACGCGGTCCTGGTCTTCCGGGGCGGCGGCCTCCACCTCCTTGCGGAAGATGATGTTGACGGCTCCCTCGGGGCCCATGACCGAGATCTCGGCCGTGGGCCAGGCCACGATGTACTCCGGTTCGTAGGCGAAGCCGTTCATCACGAAGTACCCAGCCCCGTAGCCCTTGCGGGTGACCACCGTCACCTTCGGAACGGTCGCCTCGGACACGGCGAACAGCATCTTGGCGCCGTGGCGGATGATGCCCTGGCGCTCGATGGCCGACCCGACGAGAAACCCGGGGACGTCCATCAGGAACACCAGCGGGATGTTGAACGCGTCGCACAACCACACGAAACGAGCGACCTTGTCCGCGCCGTTGACGTCCAGCGCCCCGCCCAGCATCATCGGCTGGTTGGCCACGATCCCCGCCGGCATGCCGCCGAAGCGCCCGAAGGCGGTGACCACGTTGCGCGCCCACGCCGGCTTCATCTCGAACACCCGGTGGTCGTCCACGATCTCCTCGACGACCTTGCGCACGTCGTAGGCCTGCCTCTGGTTCACCGGGACGATCTTCAGCAGCTTCCCGCAGGACCGGTCTGCCGGGTCGTCGGTCTGGCGCGTCGGGGGCTGCTCACGGTTGTGGGACGGGAAAAACGACAGGTACTCCCGGACGACCTCGATGCACGTCTTGTCGTCCGGCACCTCCAGGTCCGCCACTCCGGAGTAGCGGGTGTGGACCTCCGAGCCGCCTATCTCCTCGTCGGTCTTGTCCTCTCCCACCGCGGCCTTCACGAGGTGCGACCCGGCCAGAGCCATCGACGAGGTCCCCTTCACCATCGGGACGAAGTCGGACAGGCCCGGGATGTAGGCCGTCCCAGCGGCGCAGGGGCCGAGCATCGCAGACACCAGCGGCACCACCCCGGACATCACCACTTCCTCACGGAACAACTGCCCGGACCGGGCGAACTGCGAGCCGGCGGCCTCCTGGATGCGGGCGCCGGCCGAGTCCAGCAGCCAGATCATGGGGATGCGCAGCCTGACCGCCAGCTCCCGCATCCGCGCGACCTTCATCTCGCCTATGGCGCCCATCGACCCGGCCATGACCGTGAAATCGTAGGCGGCGACGCAGGCCCGCCGGCCGTCGATCTCGCCGATGCCAGTGATGACTCCGTCGGCCGGCGTGAGCTTGCCCTCCATGGCCGGGATCAGCGGGTTGTGGTCGGCGAGCATGCCGTACTCGACGAACGAGCCGGGGTCGAACAGCAGGTCCAGCCGCTCACGCGCGGTCAGCTTGGAGCGCGAGTGCTGGAGGTCGATCCTGTCCTGTCCGCCGCCGAGGGAAAAGGCTGCCTTCTTCTCCGCCAGTTCCTCGAGCAGCTGATCCCACGTCCCCCGCATCGCGGAGGCCGAGTCCAAGGTGGGCATGGAGGCAGGGGAGGACGAGCTGTCGGGGCCCGTGATCTCATTGTGAGGCGTCTGGTCCGCAGTCACGCGCCTGCTCTGTCCGGCGGAAGGTGCATGGCAGCAGTTTAGGAACCGGCGCGGCGCGGGGGCCTAGTCGAGGAACCGGCCCATCTGCCGAAGGAGCTTGGCGCGCTCGATCTCTTTCTCTCGCCGCTCCTGAAGCTGCTCCGGCGTCGCGCTCAGGACCTCTCTGACCAGGTCCGACAGCTGCTCGGGCTCGAAGGGCTTCGTCAGGTAGGCGTCGGCTCCCACCGTCCACCCCTTCAGGTGGTCCTCCTCATCAACCGCGCCCGTGAGGAAGATGATCCGCCTGTCCGGGGAGCCAGGGTCCGCCTGGAGCCTGCGTGCGACCTCGAAGCCGTTCATTTTCGGCATGTTGACGTCAAGGATCAGCAGCTGCGGAGAGCGCTGACGAGCCACCTCGAGGGCCTCAGCGCCATCCTTAGCCTCAAAGGTCTCGTGTTCATCGGCTTGGAGCGCACGGCTCAGAAGCTGGCGAGTGCTGGCGTCATCCTCAGCTATCAAGATCGAGGCCAACTCAGTCCCTGTTCATCCGGAAGATGCGCGGCGCCCCCCCTTGAAGGATAGGCGTGCCCCAGTCTCTCAAGATCCCCCCAGGCGCCGCAGCGCTCCAAGGACGTCCTCGCTTCCTCTAGAAGGAGATCGCCTTCGGGGACTTCGGTCTGGGCAAGGTGGATCAGGCACCGAGCCGCCTCGAGATCCATGGCAGCCTCGCGAGCCATTGCTAGGGCCGCGCGCAGATCTTCGATCCCCGAGCCCGGTAGAACAGCCTCGCGCGCGCGACCCAAAATTTGGAGTGCAGATACCATCAGGCCCCTCTCCGACTTCCTGGCTGCGGATACTGAGTCCTCCGCCAACTTGAGAGCCTCCGCGATTCGCCCTTCCTCTAGGGCTACCACCGCTAGCCAGTAAGAGGCGAGCACCTGCAGGTCGTATCGCCCATCGAGTTTGGTGGCTTGGCTGTGAGCCGCTCTCAAGATGACTGTCGCGCCCTCGTTGTCTCCTTCGAGCGCATGTATCGCCCCATCCAGTACGTCCAACCCAATGGAACTCGTGGATGCTTGTTCGGATGTCCCGAGCAATCGTCGACACTCGCTTACCTTCGCGCGCGCCTCATCGACCAGCCCGGACTCCAGCAAGGCGGTCGCGGTGATTGAAGCAATCGAGAAGCGCCAGAAAGGAGGCTGTAGCGGCGTGTGCAGCTCACCCTCCAAAGCCAATGTTCCCCTTAGCTCCCCCATAGTTAACCGCAAATACATCAAATTGTTGCCAACTCTATCTACGAGTTCACCGAACCCATTCTTGACCCCCTCCTCGTACGCATATTCAAGTGTCTCGCGCGCCAAGCGGGTATGACCCATAAGCAATTGCATCAGCCCACAGTCCGCCTCAGCGGTTACCTTGTGTAGCTCGATGCCGGTTTCTCGTGCAGTCTCCCGACACCTCTCCACCCACCGGAGAGCCTCGGTGTGGTCCCCCTCCTCGCACAGAAGAGCTGCCCAAGCGCGACCTCGCCTGAAGGCCAGTTCAGGCGGCAGGCTCGAGTCCACGTACGCGTTCAGTTTCCCCAACTCAGCGCGCAACTCTTTATGCCGCCCGAGTCTCAGCATAGCCTCAGCCCTGCAGTCTAACCCTGCGGCGGCGAGTTCAGCAGGCAGCTCCTCCTTTTCCTCGCCGCTGAGGATCTCTAGCGTCGCTTCCCAGTCGCCTGTGGCATTGAGAGCGCGTGCCGCGGCCAACCTCAAACGGCTACGTCCATGCTCCACTTCGACTGTCGCCTCCACGTCATTGAGAAGGCGGACCGCCTGATCTTTCCTCCCGAGCCTGAACTCGCACACCACTTGCTCGTGTGCTGCACGATCCGCCACCTCGAGGCACCCAACCTGCAGCGCGAGTTCACGGGCCCGCACGAGGAGTTCACGGGCTTCCTCCCAAGCACCCACGGACATCGCGCGGCGCCCGGCCTCTTCGCTGGATGACGCGGCCCTTGCGGCTTCACCGGACCGCGCGAAGTGGTGTGCGAGGCGGGCAGGCTCGCCGCCGCACCGCAGGAGAGCGCGAGCCACCCTTCGGTGAATCGCCTTCAGTCGAGCACCAGGCACTGATGCCTGCACGACCCCCTCCAACAGAACATGCTTGAATACGAACCTTGGACGTCTTCCATCCCAACTCTCGCGGATGAGATCCTGGCGGGCGAGAGTCCACAACGATTCGGCGACCTGGTCTGGAGTCTGGTCCAGACTGGCCGCCAGCTCCTCAAGCAAGAACCCAGAACCCATTACCGCAGCCACCTCGAGGACTTCCCTCACGTGATCCGGTAACCCAATGACGCGCGACATTAAGAGCAACTCAATACTGAGTGGGACATCAACGCGCTCCCACCTTCCCGCCACACCATCTCCTCGCCCTGCGGCAACCAGTTCTTCGATGAACAGAGGATTTTGATTTGACCGCACGACGAGTTCGTCCACCTCTTGTTGCTGCCAAGTAGCAGACGGATCCAGCGCACGGACCAGCGCATCGCATGCATTGCGTTCGAGCCCGCGCAGATGAATTTCAGCCGTACGATTAGCCAAGTGCGTCAGGGGCAAGGTGCGAATTCGTTGCTCGCGCACGCCGGACTCGGTCCGAGAAGTAAGAAGAAAGAGCACAGGCCTGCGCTCCGCGATTGGCAGTAACGAGGAGATCAACCGCGCCAACGAATCGCTGTACTCGTGCACGTCCTCGAACACCAGAACTACGGGGCGCAGCGCCGAGAGACGGAGAAGCCAGTCGTAACAGGCCCTTTCCACTGCGTCCGCTACAGGCAACTTCTCTGACTCACCCAGTCCCGCGGGCGTCGGCCCTGGATCAAGGTCCACACCGACCAAGCGCGAAAGATAAGCGGCCGTCTGTGACTGGTCGCTTCCGAAACTCTGGCGACAGAGGCTTCTGACCCTTAGCCTGGCCTCCACAGGGCTGGTAGACCCGCGGATCCCGAACCAAGCCTCGAGCATTTGAGCGACGGGAGCGTAGGGAGGGGCCATCCCAGCGGTCCTAGCGTGCCCTTCGAGCCACGTCACGGAGTCTCGGAGCATGCGCCTAAGCTCGCGCACCATACGCGACTTGCCGATGCCGGCTTCACCGGAAATCACGAGCGCCTGTCCACGGCCCTCGGACAACTCGGAAGCGATCTCATCCAAGCGTGCGATCTCAGCCGCGCGCCCATAGGTGGGGACGGCCGAAGAGGGCGCGCTGGTGACTGCGCCCAGCAGGCGCCACCCCTCAATGGACCGGGCTAGGCCTTTGAGCCTGAGATCACCGACCGTTTCCATTCGGAACCACCTAGCACACTCTCTGGCGATGGTGGGGCCAACAAGAATGGAACCCGGCACCGCAAGACTTTGCAGTCGAGCAGCCACGTTAACCGCATCACCAAGGGCGATGCTCCTAGGGTCCGCAGCTCCGATCGCACCGACCGCGGCTCTACCTGCATTGATCCCGATTCTTACGGCAAATTTCTCGATGCCCCAGGCCTCCTCAACCTCGTGACGATATGCATGTAGAGCCTTCTGAATCTCCAACGCCGCCAGACACGCACGCCTTGGGTCGTCCTCGTGGAGGGAGTCCAGCCCAAAGAAGGCCGCGATGCCATCGCCGACGTAGGCCCCCACCGATCCACCAAAAGCCTCGATGATGGCAGTCATCCTGTTGACGCAGTCACCGATGAGCAGACGAACCTCGTGAGGATCCAAGTGCTCAGCAAGCGCGGTAGACCCGACTACGTCCGCAAACAAGGCCGTCACTGGTCGCAGCTCGCCAGCTTGATCATGCAGCGCAGCGGCCGACCGTTCGTGTGCGGTGTCGGTCGACGAGTCGATTTCGGCTGAAGGGTGCCAACCGCACGCGTCACACATTTGCCCGCCTACCAAATCTGCCGGGCCAGAGCCTACCTGGGCGGAGCACCCCTGTCGAAGACGCAGGTCAGAGGGCGCTTTGGTGCTGAGACTGCACCAGGCTCATTAGGACGCGAATACCAGAGCGCCCACTTCCCGGCCGAGCTGAGCGGCCTCATCCCAGGTGAGAGGCCACGGTGCCGCCCGGTCCGGAACCTTTCAGTGCGTCTAGAACGCAGCCGAGGGCCGACTGCTCCACCCCATCTACAACTCCGACGTGCTCTGACCCCATGGGCCCGGCCTGCCTGGAGCGGAGCTCATCAACGTCATTTGCAATCCGCAGAATCCGCGCCTCGATGGACAGGTCACCTTCATCCGTGCCGCCAAGACCGTCGATCATGTACTCGTACGGACGCAAGTACTCCGTTTCATTGAGAATCGCCCGCGTCCGCTGCACGATCTCTCGATGCGGAATAGCTTTGGCTGTTTCTGGGTCCGAAAAGGACACGGCTCCGACATCGTGTAGGAGTGCTACCCATTTCAACCTCTTAACCATGGCCGACGGAAGCCTAAGAGCGACGGACGCTTGCTCTGCCAACTCCGCGACCCGTTCGTGGTGCCCAGCGGACACGTAACCAGCACGTTCCGTGAGGCGTCCCAACGCCCGCACGGTCTGCTCATATGTCACTTCCGTCTCCTCAAATCGCCGAAACTCCCGCTCCGTTACAAACAACAGCGTGAGCACAAAGGCGAAAACGAATGGGCCAAATGCCGGAAATGTCATAACCGCGAGCCCAGCTAGCGAGAAGGCGAACGCATGCATCGATAACACGGGTCCGAAAGCTACAAGAGACTTTGGTGCCGACGATCCTCGCCTGACCGCGAAGACGAGAGATGAAGCGAACAGGGGGATCAGCAATTGGGCGGAGGTAAGCTTCCCTCCGAAAACGGCCCCCATCAGTGCCGTCGCAATCGTGAACGTCCCACCAGCCACACCCAAGACCACTACGTGACTCGCCACAGCACGTACCGACACCTGCCGACGCCAGATCGCCCCTAGCAGCTCAGCGCCCAAGGCGAGCCCGAATAGTATCTGGATTGATGCCAGCTGGAAACCACTCGGACCGACCGCGAAGAGCAGAGACCCAAATGCCCCGGTCGCTGCAGCTCGCATGTCGATCAGAGAACTCAGCCGCAGACTGGCGCTGTAAGCATACCCAGTCACAACAAGAGCGACGGCTAGAATGGACATAGGGTCACTTGACAAGACCCACCTCACCCTCCTCGAACCTAGCCTCCAGAGCGCGATACCCCCCACGCTCATCTGCTCTGACAACGACCTTAGGGAGTATCTCCTGATCGGCTGCTAATGAACGTAGGGCCGCGACCGCATCTGGGTCGAACTGCCGAGTGGCGTTATCGCCCATTATCTGCAGCGCCTGACTATGGGGTAACGCTGGACGGTACGGGCGGTCGCTTGTCAGGGCTTCGTACGCGTCTGCGACTGCCAACACGCGCGCCGCAAACGGAATGTTGGTCCCCTCGAGGCCGCTGGGATATCCCGCACCGTCATAGCGCTCGTGATGGTGAAGGATCTCAGGTGCTAAGTCCCTTAGATAGTCAACTTCTGACGCAACTTGAGCGCCGACAGCCGCGTGCCTCTTAACCTGTTCGTACTCTTCCGGAGTTAGAACACCTGGCTTCCCCAAAATCGTTCCGGACACAGCAACCTTTCCTAGGTCGTGCAAAAGCCCGCCGTAATACCGGCGATGGCGCTCAGAGTCTGGACTCCCAAGCTTTTTGTGCAGCGCCACTGTAATTGCGGCGACTCGCTCAGAGTGCCGAAATGTGTGAGGGTCCTTCAGCTCCACAGCTCGCACGAAAGACTTCAAAGTGCTCTCGCGCGCCTGGTCAAGCTCGACCTTGCCACGACGCGCCTGGCGCATTAGCATCAACGGCGTCAAAAGGAACACCATCGACATGACGCCACCTGACTCGTAAAGGGTAGCGACTAGGAGCCCACCGAGTGCAATCGGAATCGTGTAAGGGACTGGCCACACCAGCTCCGCCCACACCCGCAGGAAGTCCAGACGTCGATCTGCAGCAATGACCGCCGCTACGAACACAGTATTTAGCAGCATGGCTACTGCCGTGGCGACGAGTGCCGCTGCAATAGTCGCTACAATCCCGGCACGGTTCGGTGGCGCTAACAGCCAAAAGCAGCCAGAACTCGCTCCCGTATACAAAGAAGCCTGAGCAGCGTTGAAGAGAGTCTTCTTAAATCCCCGTCTATCTACCGGAGACAGGGCGGATGCTAAACCCACCAATAGCGCTTCGGATGGCGTCAACACGAACGCGACCACAAGCAAGACTAGGAATCCTGCGGAGAGGCTGGGCGGCTCTCTCGAGCGATCCGCCGCCTGGGGAACCAACAAGGGCACTGCGATGGACTGATAGTCGGCCGCGATGAAGAGGCCCCAGAAGAAGAGCATGGGCAGAGGATCGATTTTCGAGCCACCCGAATATACGAAGACAAAGAACAGTGCGAGCGCCATCGCCCAGAGGGTGGCAGTAAGACCAGCTACCCGTAGGTAGCGCCGATCAGAAGCCACGTTCCGCTCGAATTTCAGCCTTTGAAGCAGACTGCCCTTCAAGGGCAAGCCCGGGGCCCAGAATTGAAGCCGTCACCACTTCCAGCCTACGAGAACCGGCAATGCAGCAAGCGCCGATGCAAGCGTCGCGGACTTTGAAGCTATCAGTCGCTTGAGAAGGACTCGCTTTTTCAAGAGTCCCAACTCCCTTCGCTGTGAATTTCCCTGCACCGCTCGTATCGCAGGGAGAATCCGCTCCGCTCAGGGAACTGCAAGCGCTCCGGTTGGGCCCCGGGTTCACCTCCACAATCCTTTCCAGTCCAGCCCGGCCCCCGTGGGGGAATGAGCCAGACGCATAGACTGACCCTTCGCCGCCGGCGACCTCAATCCTGCCCGGCCCCCCACTGCGCGACCCCGAAACTATAGGCGCGGCTGTTCGGTGCTGTAAACAACTGACGCCTTTGCCCGTTTCCTCAGCAGGCCGCGAGCAGCACAGGCACCATCCCACCCCCTTGATGTTCCTGGGACATCCCCAGAGCGGAGGCTATGCTTCCCCCTGCTGATGGAAGCCCGACCGGCCGGTTCCGGCGCCGTCGACCCCGACGACATTCAGAAGGAGCTCCTGGGCCTTCCGGGTGTGCAGGCGGTTCGGGTCGTTACCTCGGGCAGAGGCCGGGTCACCGAGGTCCACATCGTCGCGAACGGGGCCAAGTCGGCCAAGCAGATCGTCCGGGACGTCCAGACCGTCGCGATGGCCAAGTACGGCATCGAGCTGGACTACAGGGTCGTGAGCGTCGTGAAGTTCGACGAGT
>DATLNZ010000107.1 GCA_035536535.1 Actinomycetota bacterium
GGCCGAGGGTCCCCCGCGAGCGAATCGGGCCTGCGGCCTGGGGATCGGATAGTGGCCGTGGACGGGCGCAAGGTGTCCGAGTGGACTCAGGTGCGCAACCTCATTCGCGACAGCCCCGGACGGCAGATGCAGCTGACCCTCGCAAACCGGGCCGGCGACCGGCGGACGGTGGCCATCACGCCGCGTTCCCAGCAGGAGGACGGCGGCCGCCGGACCGTCGGCCTCATCGGCGTGAGCTCCAAGCTGGCTAACGTGAGGGTGAACCCGGCCGTGGCGGCCGGCAGGTCGGCGGTGGTGATCGGGCAGTTCATAGGCCGGTTTGTCACGTCCACGCCGAAGCTGTTCTCGGCCGAGACTCTGGGCCTGAGCAAGACCCCCGGCCGCGAGGACGAGCGGGCGCAGAGCGTGGTCGGAGCCGGCCGGGCGGCGGCCGACCTGGCCTCGAAGGGACAGGTCCTGCGTTTTCTGGAGTTCTTCGTCTACATCAACATGGCCATCGGACTGTTCAACCTCCTGCCCATCCCGCCGCTGGACGGCGGGCACCTGTTGCTCCTGGGTCTGGAGAAGGTGAGGCGCAAGCCGGTGGGGCAGACGACGATGGTGCGTGTGATGGCCGTGGGGTTTGCGCTCCTGCTCCTGCTGGGGATGTGGATCATCTTCCAGGACATCGTTTCGCCGGTCCCCCTCGAGTAGCCGTCGGACCCCCTTGGAGGCCCGGAGGCAGGAATCGGGCCGGGGGCGCCGAATCCATGGATGAGGACGCTCAACATCGAGGCAACGAGGGACCGGTGCGCAGGCTAGCGCTTTTCATCACACTCGCCGTGGCGTGGACTGTGCTGCCGTCGGCCGCCCAGGCCACCTTCGCCGACTGCCTGGGGCCCGATACGCACGGTCCGATCATGTACGACTTCACCCCCGGCCCGAATCCGGACCCGCTCGCACCCGGGACGCTCATCCAGATCACCGTCGACGACCGCCCCAGCCCCCAGCAGGACGGCTGGGCCAACTGGATCAACAACGTGAAGATGCGCATCGACGACCAGGATGCGGAAGACATGAAGCCGGAGAGCGGCCGGTTCACGCGGGTCAGGGACGTCTTCTACCGAGTGGTCCCGATAGCCGACATGGCCCCCGGCTTCCACACGCTCACCTTCACCGCGACCGACGATTGCAACAAGGAGGGCGTGGAGATCATCCGGGTGCTGCACCTGACCCCGGCCGCGACCGCTGTCTGCCAGGGCTTTCCCCCCTTCTGCCCCTAAGGGGCATTCTCGACAACTCCTGCACATCGCGGTGTTAGCTTTGGCACGACTCTGATGCCTCCCCTCCGGCGCCCCACCCGCAAGATCCGCGTCGGCTCGGTCGAGGTCGGCGGCGATGCTCCCGTCTCGATCCAGTCGATGACGACGACCCGCACCCCCGACCCCCGCGCGACCTTCGACCAGGTGCTGGCACTGTCCACGGCCGGCGCGGACATCGTGCGGGTCACGGTCCCGGACGAGGAGTCGGCGGACGGGCTGGCCCTGCTGCTGTGGCTGATGACATCGACGCCGCGTCCCGTCCCGATCATTGCGGACATCCACTTCCGCCACGACCTGGCGCTCAAGTGCATCGAGCTGGGCGTCGCCGGACTCAGGCTGAACCCGGGCAATATCAAGGACCCCGACAAGATTCGGCTGGTGGCGCGCGAGGCGGGTGCACGCGGGATTCCGATCCGGGTGGGCGCCAACGCCGGGTCGCTCCATACGTCCTTTCTGGAAGCACACGGCGGGCCCACACCGGAGGCGCTGGTCGCCTCCGCCATGTGGGAGGTCGCCCTTCTGGAGGAGGAGGGCTTCCACGACATCAAGATCTCCGTGAAGCACTCCAACCCCTGGGAGATGGTGAGGTCCTACCGCCTGCTCGCGGATACGACGGACTACCCGCTTCACCTGGGGGTCACGGAGGCCGGGACGGCCTTTGCCGGCAGCATGAAGTCCGCGGTCGGCATCGGCACGCTGCTGGCCGAGGGGATAGGGGACACGATCCGCGTCTCGCTCGCGGCCGACCCGGTGGAGGAGGTCCGGACCGGGAAGGCGATCCTGTCGGCGCTCGGCCTCCGAAGGTCCGGGGCGGACATAGTCGCCTGTCCGACCTGCGGGCGGGTCGAGGGCGACGTCATCACGATCGCCGAGCAGGTTGAGGACGCACTGAAGGACGTCAAGGCGCCGATACAGGTCGCCATCATGGGGTGCCTGGTCAACGGGCCCGGTGAGGCGCGGGAGGCCGACGTCGGGCTGGCGCTGTCCAAGCACGGCGGGACCCTTTTCAGCAAGGGTGAGAGGCTGCGCGAGGTGGGTCCCGACGTCATGGTCCAGGCTTTGCTGGACGAAGCGATGCGGCTCGCCGCGGGCATGGGCGAAGGAGAGCCCGTGGTGCTCACCGCCGCGGCCGCCAAGGCACCGGAGCCACCGGCCAACGGCCGCAGGCGCCTGCCCTTGAGCCGCTCCTAGCCGCGGAAGCGGTCGTCCGGACGCGGGTACAGTCATGGGCATGCGCGCCCAGGACCGGTTCGGCCAGACGCTTCGGGAGGCGCCCGCGGAGGCGGAGATCCCGTCCCACAGGCTGCTGTTGCGCGGAGCGTTCCTGAGACGCACCGCTTCCGGCGTCTACTCGTGGCTGCCGCTGGGACTGCGCGTGCTCCGGCGCGTCGAGCAGGTCGTGCGTGAGGAGATGGACGCCCAGGGTGCCACCGAACTGCTGATGCCCGCGCTGCTTCCGATGGACCTCCTGGAACGCAGCGGACGAGTCCCGGGCTTCTACCTGGAGCTGTACACGCTCAAGGACTCGGCCGACCGCGAGTGGTACCTGGGGCCGACGCACGAAGAGGTCATCTGCACCCTGGCCTCCACCGAGCTGCCGTCCTACAAGGACCTGCCGAGCGTGCCGTACCAGATCCAGTGGAAGTACAGGTACGCGCCGCGCCCCCGCGGGGGGCTTCTGCGCGGACGGGAGTTTTTGATGAAGGACGCCTACTCCTTCGACGCCGACGAGGCGGGCCTCATGGCGTCCTACGACAAGATGGTCGCCGCCTACGAGGCGGTGTTCTCGCGGTGCGGCCTGTCCACGAAGATGATCGAGGCACAGGCGGGCCTGATCGGCGGCACCGTGAACCACGAGTTCGTGCAGCCTGCCGACGCCGGCGAGGACACGTTCGTGAGCTGTGACGGATGTGGCTACGCCGCCAACACCGAAGCGGCCGCGTCCGTTCCGGCCGGGAGCTACGCCTCGGGCGACCCGGAGCAGGTCGTGAAGGTGCATACGCCCGGCCTGGTCACGGTGGATGAGGTGGCGGCGTTCCTGAAGGTCGCGCCGCGCGCGCTCGCAAAGGCCCTGCTGTACAAGTCCGGTGACGGCATCGTCTGCGCGCTGATCCCCGGTGACCGCGAACTCAACGAGTACAAGCTGTCCAAGGCGGCCGGGGGTGAGGTCCGGATGCTGGCCGACCACGCGTTCGCCCCGGCCGGGCTGGTGAAGGGCTTTGCCGGCCCCGTCGGGCTGTCCGGCGTCCGGCTGATCGCGGACAGGTCGCTGCGGGAAGCGACGAACCTGGTGACGGGGGCCAACGAGCCCGACCACCACCTGACCGGCGTGAGCGCCGGGCGCGACTTCACTCCGGACGCATGGGAGGACCTGCTGTCCGCGCAGGAGGGTGACCGCTGCGAGCGGTGTGGGGGCGGCCTGTCGCTGAAGCGCGGCATCGAGGTCGGACACGTGTTCCAGCTCGGGACGAAGTACTCGGCCCCCATGGGAGCCGAGTACACCGACGAGTCGGGGGCCCGGCGCCCCTTCGTGATGGGCTGCTACGGCTTGGGCGTCTCCCGGACGGTCGCCGCGATCGTGGAGGCGCACAACGACGACCGCGGGATCATGTGGCCGCGAGCGGTGGCACCTTTTGAGGTCGCGGTGCTGTCCATAGCCAACGACGCCGCCGCCGCGGGCGCGGCCGCGGACTTGGCGGGCGCGCTGGAGGCCAGGGGAGTCTCCGTGCTGCTGGACGACAGGGCAGGCGTGTCGGCCGGGGTGAAGTTCGCCGACGCCGACCTCATCGGCTACCCGCTGCAGGTGGTGGTGGGACGGACCTTTCGTTCCTCCGGACGGCTGGAGGCCAAGGTCCGCGCAACGGGCGAGCGCACGGAGGTGGACGCCACCCCCGACGAGGTCCTTCGCGTGCTCGGCACCTGTCCCTGACCCGGGTGCTCGTCGGTCTCGTCTCGGACACCCACGTCCCCTACAGGGCCAAGTCCATGCCGCTGGCGGCCTGGCGGGTACTGGCCGGGTGCGACCTGCTGCTTCACGCGGGCGACGTCTGCGACCCGCAGCTTCTGGATGAGATGGCGCAGCTGGCGCCGGTGCACGCAGTGGTGGGCAACGTGGACGGGCCCGACCTGCGCGCCTGGGGGGCCGGCGACGAGCTGACGCTTGAGGTCGCGGGCGTGATCGTGTCGATGTTGCACGATTCCGGCGCTGCGCAGGGGCGGGAACAGCGGATGCGCAAACGATTTCCGGGATCGCGGGTGGTGATCTTCGGACACTCGCACCTTCCGCTGGTGGAGCAGCACGACGACCTGCTGCTGATCAACCCCGGCAGCCCGACCGACAGGCGCCGTGCGCCCACGTTCACCGTCGGGCTGCTGCGCGTCGAAGCAAGGGAGGTCAATGCCGAGCTGGTCCACCTGTCCTGATATCGGGCTCTAGCGGTCCGGGCTCCCGCGCCGCTTCAGACTCGCGGCCCGGGAGGCAATCTCGTTGGACAGCTTCGCCACCACGCTCAGGGTCCTGAACACAGGAGAGCCGTCCGAAATCGGCACCGTCACCTGGACGACGCCGTCGCTTGCCGCCGTCACGTCGAGCGACTCGCTTCCGCGCAGGAGGTCCAGCATCCGGTCGTTGTCCGCCAGGATCTCACCCGCCAGCCGCTCGATGCCCCGCCCCCTGGCCACCTCCAGCAGCCGCTCCAGCAGCGCTCTGCCGATGCCATGGCCCTGGTGGTCGTCGCGAACCACGACGGCGGCCTCGGCGGTGCCGGGGCCGACGAGGTCGAACCGCCCGACCCCCAGGATCTCGTCCCCCTGCACCGCCACGATCGCGAAGCGGCTGGAGAAGTCCACCTCCGCCAGGTACCGCGCCTCCTCCGGGGACAGCTCAGGCTTGGGTCCGAAGAACCGGAAGTAGCGGCTCTCCGGCGACAGCCTCTGGTGGAACTCGATCAGGCCGGGCGCGTCCTCGGGCCGGATCGCGCGCAGGACCACCTGCCGCCCGTCGCGCAGGGTGATCGTCTCCCGGATGAGCCGGCTGGCCCTCACCGCGCCTCCCGATGCCGTGGACGTCGATTCTAGGGGCCATCCGGCAGCGCCCCGTCGCCGGACGCCGCCTACACTCGGACGTGATCGTCGAGGTGCGGGACGGTCGGCGCCATGAGGGCCGAACGAGCTGGCGCGGGGACTTGAACCCCGGACCCCCTCCTTACCATGGAGGTGCTCTACCACTGAGCTACGCCAGCTTGGTGTGAATCTCACTGTAACGTCCGGGAACTTGGGGGGCCATGGCCAGGAAGATCGCGCTCACCGGCATCCAGCCGTCCGGGACTCCGCATCTCGGCAACTACCTCGGGATGTACCGCCCGGCCCTCGAGCTGGCGGCCGACTACGACGCCTACTACTTCATCGCCGACTATCACGCGCTCACCACCGTCCGCGACGGTGAATCGCTGACGCGGAACACCTACGAGGTCGCGGCGATCTGGCTCGCACTGGGGCTGGACCCCCACAAGGCGACGCTCTACCGCCAGTCCGATGTCCCGGAGGTGTTCGAGCTTGCCTGGGCCCTCGGCTGCGTCACGCCGAAGGGACTGTTGAACCGCGCCCACGCGTACAAGGCCGCGCTCGACGCGAACGCCGCCGCCGGACGCAGTCCCGACGACGGGGTGAGCATGGGCTTGTACAACTACCCGCTGCTGATGGCCGCCGACATCCTGATCTGCGGCGCCCATGTCGTCCCTGTGGGATCCGACCAGAGGCAGCACGTCGAGATGACCGACGACATCGCGTCGTGGTTCAACAACGCCTACGGCCCGATCCTCACGCCGCCGGAGGCGATCGTCCGCGACGAGGTCGCCCTGATCCCCGGGCTCGACGGCCGCAAGATGAGCAAAAGCTACGGCAACGTGATCCCGATCTTCGCGCCCCCCAAAGAGCAGCGGAAGCTCGTGATGCGCATCGTCACCGATTCAAGGCCCCCGGAGGAGCCGAAGGATCCAGCCCAGGACAACCTGTTCAACATCTTCAAGCACTTCGCCGCACCCGGCGAGGTCGCCGAAGTCCGGGCCCGCTACGAAAGCGGCGGCATCGGATACGGCGAGGTGAAGTCCCGGCTGGCGGAGTTGCTCGAGGAGTCGTTCGGCCCGGCAAGAGAGCGCTACGACGCGCTCCTGTCCAACACGCCGCATCTGGACGAGGCCCTGGCAGGGGGAGCCGATCGGGTCCGGGCGGTCGCGCGACCCCTGCTGCAACGGGTTCGGGACGCGGTTGGGACGGGAGCCCGGCTCTGATGAAGCCTGCGGCCGGCCGTCCTTGGGTGGTCTGCCTGTGCGGCTCGACCCGTCTCAAGGCCGACTTCCTCAAGGCTCAGCAGGCTGAGGCTCTCGCGGGTCATGTGGTCCTCGCCCCCGGCGTGTACTCCCATGCCGATGGCATCGCCCTGAGCGACCAGGACATCAGTCGCCAGGCGGCGCTTCATCGCCACAAGATCGCCATGGCCGACGAGATAGCCGTGGTCGCTCCAGGCGGGGCCATCGGTGAGGCTACGGCGGCCGAGATCGCACTGGCCCGGCAACTGGGCAAGCCTGTGCGGTTTTTGGAGGCGTCGCTGCAGGTTCCGGTAGACCCGGTAGACGCTCTTCTGGAGTCGCATGCCGCTCAGCGACTCGTGACGAACGCCGTCCCCACGGTGGATGTGCCCGAGGACGTGAAGCAACTTCGGTGCGCCCTGATCGAGGAGGAGGCGGCAGAGTTCCGTGCCGCGGTCGAGGCAGACGACCTGATCGGCATCGCCGACGCGATCGGCGACCTGCTCTACGTCGTCTACGGCGCCGCCCTGACGTTCGGCATTCCGGTTCGGCAGGTTTTTGCCGAGGTTCACCGTTCGAACATGACCAAGCTCGACGCCGACGGAAACCCGATCTACCGGTCGGACGGCAAAGTCATGAAGGGCCCTGCCTTTTCGCCGCCGGATCTGTCGCCGATCCTGCGAGCCGCGGGCTACAGGGCTCCGGGCCAGGAAAACGAACCGGTGCTCACCCCCGACGGCTGAAGCACCTCACCTCGGCTTCGGGTGGTATTCGGGCTCCCAGCCCCCTCCCCATCGTGGTCCGCAACCGGCTCACGCTGGCCCACGACCAGCGAAAACACCCTTTGACGTGCGAAAACGCGTCATCGACCAGTTGCGCCGACGCAGCAGCGGGAGTAGTCTGGACGTCGCGCGCGCCGCCGGATGTCGTGGCGCGACGGGCAGCAGTCTAACGAGTGGGCTTGGGGCCCACTTCTTTTTTGCCGACGACAGGGAGCGCGGGTGGGGGCGATGACCGGCACCAGACCGCGACGCGACACCTCCGCACCGTCCGCCGGCCGCAGGCCGGGTCCGGTGCTGGCGGCGGTCCGCCCCATCGCCGAGTCGATCGCCGGCGAGCTCGGCCTGGTGCTGTGGGACGTGGAGTTCCGCCGGGAGGCCGGCCGGGACCTGCTGCGGGTGGCGCTGGACCGCACCGGCCGCATCGACGACGCGGGACTTTCCTCTTTCGCAGAGGCGTTCTCGCGGGCCCTGGACGAGTCCGACCCCGTCCCCGGCAGCGGCAGGTACCTGCTGGAGGTCACCTCCCCCGGAGCCGAGCGGCCCCTCAGGGATGCCGAGCAGTTCCGCGTGTGCGAGGGCCGGCCCGTGCGGGTGACGTTCAAGGATGGGCGTCCGCCGCTGGAGGGGACGATCGGCCCCGTGGACGAGCAGGGGGCCGTGGTCTTGTCGGGCACGGAATCGGTGCGGGTGGCGTTTGAAGAGATGTCCCAGGCACGACTGCGAATTCCGGGAGCGTAAGAGATGGCCAAGAAGAGAAAAGATGACGGACGCAACCTCGAGCTGATCGACGCGCTCGCGGTGCTCGAGCGCGACAAGGGGATCCCAGCCGAAAGCATCTGGCACGCCCTTGAGGACGCCCTCGGCGCCGCGTACCCAAAGACCCCCGGCGTAACCGCCACTCACGCCCGCATCGAGATGGACCGCAGCTCGGCTCAGATCAAGGTCTGGGAGCAGGAGGTCGACGAGGAGACCGGCGAGATCGTGTCTGAGAACTTCGTCGAGACGCCTGCGGCTCTGGGCCGGATCGCCGCGCAGACCGCCAAGCAGGTCATAACGCAGCGCCTGCGGGAGGCCGAGCGGGAGATCACCTTCGAGGAGTACGAGGGCCGCGAGGGCGACATCATCATGGGCACCGTCGAGCAGCACGATCCCAGGGCCACGGTCCTGAGCCTGGGCAAGGCAGATGCGCTCATGCCGCAGGGCGAGCAGGTGCCGAGGGAGCGCTACGAGGTCGGGGACAGGGTCCGGGGCTACATCTGCGAGGTTCGCAGGACGCTCAAGGGTCCCACCATCATCGTGTCCCGCACGCACCCGGGACTTGTTCGCAAGCTGTTCGAGATGGAGGTCCCCGAGATTCAGGACGGGCTCGTCGAGATCCGCGCCATCGCGCGGGAGGCCGGGCACCGCACGAAGATCGCCGTGGCTTCCAACGATCTGAACATCGACCCCGTGGGAGCCTGCGTCGGCCCCAAGGGGGCCCGGGTGAGGGCGGTCCAGAACGAGTTGCGCGGCGAAAAGATCGACATCGTGCCGTGGCGCGATGATCCGGCCAAGCTCGTGGCGGAGGCTCTCCAGCCCGCGCGGGTGCGCGACGTGGTCGTGGACGAGGCGAACAAGACGGCTGTCGTCGTCGTGCCCGACAACCAGCTGTCGCTTGCGATCGGCAAGGAAGGGCAGAACGCCCGCCTGGCCGCCAGGCTGACCGGCTGGAGGATCGACATCAAGTCCGAAAGCCAGTACTCGGCCGGCCCTGCCCAGCCCGACCGGGGCCTATTCGAGCCGGTCGTGCCGGAGTCGCGCCGCAGGGGGATCCGTTCCGATTCAACCGCCGGCGAGCAGCAGGCGGAGGCCACCGACGCAGCGCCCGGCTCAGCCGCACCGGAGTCCGACACTACGCCTGAGTCAGAGGCAACTGCGCCTGAGCCCGAGGCAACTGCGCCGGAGGCGAGCAGCCCCGGCACCCCCGCACAGGATGCGCAGGAGCCCGAGCCGCCCGCTGCGGACGCGGGCGAGACCGGCGGTTCGGAGGTCCCGGCGGCCGACGGCGCGCCGCGGGAATCGGCGGACGGGGGAGTCCGGCCGTAATCGCCGGGGGTTTCCCCATCCGGACCTGCACCGGGTGCCGGAAGCGGTCCGGAAAGGACGAGTTGCTTCGTCTGGTCCGGACCCCCGGGGGGTCGGTGGCCTGGGATCCGAGCGGCAAATCTCCCGGACGGGGCGCGTACCTGTGCGCTGACGTGGCATGCTTCACGGAGAGCATTCGCCGGGGCAGGCTGTCGCGGGCCCTCCGCGCGGCGATTCGTCCCGAGATAGCACTCCTGCTCGAAGAAGGTCACCCCGCAGCGAAGCATTGAGAGGAGCACGTTGAGCAAGCGCCGCGTTTACGAACTGGCCAAGGAGCTTGGGGTTCCGTCCAAGGAGCTCGTCGAGCGCCTGAAGAGCATGGGCGTGGACGTGAAGTCGCACTCGTCCACGGTGGACGACGACGTCGCGTCGCGACTCGCCGCCCCGTCCGGCAACGGCGGCTCTCCCGCCCCCGCAGCCAAGGCGGCGGACACAAAGCCCGCCCCCGCAGCCAAGGCGGCGGACGCCAAGCGGCCAGCCCCCGCAGCCAAGCCTGAGCCGAAGCCGGCGCCGCGCGCCGCCCAGCCCAAGCGGGCCGAGTCCAAGCCGGCACAGCCCGACCCGAAACCCGTCCCGAAGCCCGTCCAGCCGGCTCCGGCCAAGTCGCCGGCGGCCTCCGCGCGGCCCGCTGGGACCCAGGCTCCCACCCGTCCCGCCCCGGGACCGGCTCCCGGGGGACCTCAGGCGCCGCCCAGACCCGCCGCCGGACGTCCCGCATCGGCCCCCAAACCCGATCCCGCCCCCGCTGTGCCTGCGCCTGCCCCGGTCGCCGCCAAAGTTCACGTCCACAGGGGCGTGACGGTAAAGGAGTTCGCCGACAAGGTCGGCAAGTCGGGCATCGACATCATCAAGGCGCTGATGCGCCACGGCGCGATGAAGAGCATCACGCAGTCCATGGCCGACGAGGAGATCCTCGTGGTGTCGGAGGACCTGGGGGTTGCCGTCGAGATAGTCGACGCCGAGGTCGAGGAGCGGCTGGACCAGGAGTCCGAGCCGGAGCCCAGCGAGGCCGCCACGGCCCCCCGGCCCCCCGTGGTGACGGTGATGGGCCACGTCGACCACGGCAAGACCACGGTGCTGGACCGCATACGCGAGGCCAACGTGGTCGCCGGTGAGCACGGGGGCATCACGCAGCACATCGGCGCCTACCAGGTCGTCAAGGACAACCAGGCGATCACGTTCCTGGACACCCCGGGACACGAGGCTTTCACCCACATGCGGGCGCGCGGGGCGCAGGTCACCGACATTGCCGTCCTGGTGGTCGCGGCCGACGACGGCGTGATGCCGCAGACGCTCGAGGCGATTGACCACGCGCGCGCGGCCCACGTTCCGATCATCGTGGCGGTGAACAAGATCGACAAGGAGGAGTCCGATCCCACCCGGGTGCGGACCGAGCTCTCCGAACGGGGGCTGCAGCCCCAGGAGTGGGGCGGCGACGCCCTGTTCGTCGACCTGTCCGCCAAGACGGGCCAGAACCTCGAGGACCTGCTGACGGGCATCGTGCTGGTCGCCGACGACCTGGACCTGAAGGCCGTGGACGCAGGCCCCGCCAGGGGGGTGGTGCTGGAGGCGAACCTGGACAAGGGGCGCGGTCCGGTCGCTACGGTCCTGGTGCAGAGGGGCCGGCTGCGCGTCGGCGACCTGCTGATTGCGGGCACGGCATGGGGCAAGGTCCGGGCGATGCTGGACGAATACGGCCAGACCGTCGCCGAGGCTTCCCCTTCGCGGCCGGTGCTCGTGCTCGGCTGGAGCGATGTTCCCGAGGCGGGCGACGAGGTGCGCACCGTCGCCGACGAGCGCAAGGCGCGGCAACTCGCCCAGGAACGCGACGCGTCGCGGCGGGCGGCGGAGAACGTCCGCAAGCCGAGGGTGAGCCTCGAGAAGCTGCTGGCCAAGGTCGACGAGCTCAACCTGATCCTCAAGGCCGACGTGCAGGGGTCCCTCGAGGCGATCTCCGACAAGCTCACGAAGCTGGACATGGGAGAGGTGCGGATCAACGTCATCCATCGGTCCGTGGGCGGGATCACCGAAAGCGACGTGTCTCTGGCCCAGGCATCCGACGCCGTCATCGTGGGATTCAACGTCCGTCCGGACGTCAAGTCCCGCCGTATGGCTGAGACCGAGGGTGTCGAGATTCGGACTTACCGCGTGATCTACGAGCTGCTCGAGGAAATGGAGCAGGCCCTGAAGGGGATGCTCGCGCCCGAGTTCAAGGAGCGCGTTCTCGGCACGGCCGAGGTACGGGAGACCTTCAAGATCCCGCGCGGCGTGATCGCGGGGTGCTACGTCACCTCCGGAGAGATCGTCCGCAACGCGCAGGCTCGGCTGCTTCGCCAGGGCACCGTCGTCTACGAAGGCCGGATCGGGTCGCTGCGCCGGTTCAAGGACGACGTGCGCACGGTCGCGCAGAACTTCGAGTGCGGGATCGGCCTGGAGAACTTCACCGACGTCAAGGTCGGTGACGTGATCGAGGCGTTCGAGATCCAGGAGATCGCCAGGACCTGATCGTGTACGTCGGGATCGGCAGGCTCGAGCTGCGGGTCCCGGCCTCCGGTTCCCTGAAGTCCAAGAGGCATGTGGTCAAGGGCCTGATCGGAGGCCTGCAGTCGAAGTTCAAGGTGGCCGCCGCCGAGGTCGACCACCAGGACCTATGGCAGCGGACGACGCTCGGGATCAGCTGTGTGTCCGGGACGGCTTTCCAGGTTCGCAAGGTGCTCCACGAGATCGAGCGATGGGTTTCAACGGACGACCGGGTTGAGATTCTCGACCACTTCACGCAAGTGGTCGGCCCGGACGACGACTGAAGGCGGGATGTCATGACGAGGCGGACGCAGCGGGTCGGCGAGACCATGCGGGAGGTGATCAGCGAGCTGATCCAACGAAGCGTCAAGGACCCGCGGATCGGCTTCGTCACCATCACCGCGGTCCGCGTGACCCCGGACCTGTCCAAGGCGCACGTGTACTACAGCGTCCTTGACCCGGAGGAGCGCGACGACACCCAGCGGGGACTCGAAAGCGCTGCCCCCTTTCTTCGCAGTGAGTCCGGGCGCCAGCTGCGGCTGAAGACGATCCCCCAGCTTTTGTTCCACCTCGATGACGCGGCCGACCAAGGGGCGCGAGTCGACCGGCTGCTTGACGAGATACACCTGGCGGAGAATCGAGATGGTGAAAGCCCCGGCTCTCCCTCCGCGTAGCGCGGAGGTCGAGGCGGGGCTGGACGAAGCAGCCGCGGCCGTCAGGGGAGCGGGCCAGCTGCTCGCCGTCTGTCACGTCAGTCCCGACGGCGACGCCCTGGGTTCCATCCTCGGGCTCGCCAACGCGCTGGGCCCGCACACGAAGATCGCCGTGGGCTGGGGCGAGGACCGGCCCGAGGTCGCGCGGCAATACCGCTTTCTCCCGGGCTGGGAGCTGATCGCACCCCCGGACCGTCTCCCCGACTGTGACGTGGTACTGGCTCTGGACTGTGCGAGCGCAGACCGGCTGGGGACGCTGCAGGAGCGGGTGCTCAAGGCCCCCGTCGTCGTCAACCTGGACCACCACGTGTCCAACACGCGCTTCGGGACGATCAACGTCGTGGACGACCGTGCCGCGTCCACGTGCGAGCTGGTGCTGGACCTCCTCGTGCGGCTCGGGGCCGATATCACCCTCGAGGTCGCGACCTGCCTGTACACCGGCCTGGTCACGGACACCGGCCGGTTCTCCTACGCAAGTGTCACGCCAAGGACCCACGAGGTCGCCGCGGCCCTGGTCTCCCGGGGGGTTCAGGTCGACATCATCGCGCGCACCGTGTTCGAGTCCCTTCCCTACGGCTACCTGAAGCTCCTCGGGTGCGTGCTCGAGCGCTGCCGCCTTCTCGAGGATCCCGCGGTGGTGGTGTCCTACGTCAGTCAGGAGGACCTGTCGCGCTGGACGGTTTCGATGGAGGAGACCGAGGAGCTGATCAACTCGCTGCGCTCGGTCCGGGAGTCCGATGTCGCCGCGATCCTCAAAGAGCAGCCGGGGGGCTCGTGGAAGGGGTCCCTGCGCTCAAAGGGTGCGACCGACGTCAGCGAGGTCGCCGCAAGCTTCGGTGGAGGCGGACACCGACTCGCCGCGGGCTTCACGTCCGAGTACGGGCTGGAGGAGACGATCTCGCGGCTTCACGAGGTCCTGCGCCTGCGGTGACCGGGTTCGTGCTGGTGGACAAGCCGTCGGGGCCCACGTCCCACGACGTGGTCGCGATGATCCGGCGGGCGCTGGGCGTCCGCAGGGTCGGCCACGCCGGGACCCTCGACCCCCCCGCGACCGGACTGGTGGTGGTGGGAGTGGGGCCGGCGACACGGCTGCTGCGGTTCGTTCAGCGCCGTACGAAGTCCTATGCCACGCGCGGCCGGCTGGGCGTCCGGACGTCCACCGCCGACGCGGCCGGAGAGGTCCTTTCCTCGCTGCCGGTGGACGTGAGCGAAGACCAGCTGAGGGCGGTCCTGCCGTCGCTGACCGGCGAGATCCTGCAGGTACCCCCGGCGGTCTCGGCCGTGAAGGTGGCAGGAGTCCGCTCCTACAAGCGGGCCGCACGGGGCGAGGCAGTGGAGCTCGCCGCGCGGCCGGTCAAGGTCCACGAGCTGCAGCTGCTGGCGTTCGAGCCGCCCGACTTCGAGCTGGAGGTCGTCTGCTCGTCGGGGACCTATGTCCGCAGCATCGTCTCGGACATCGGTGAACGGCTCGGCTGCGGCGCCCACGTGGCAGAGCTCAGGAGGACCGCGATCGGCGATTTGCGCGTCGAAGACGCCGTCGCTCCCGCAGACGCGGGACCGCAGCACGTAAGGCCGGTCAGGCAGGTCCTGACGGACCTGCCCGTCGTCGAGCTGGACCGGGCCGCAGCTGTCCGGGCGTGGGCCGGGCAGCGGCTGCCCGAGGCGGCTCCGGACGGAGAGGTGCTGGCCTGCTGTGACTCGGACACCGTTGGCGTGTTCGAGTCGCGTGAGGGGGTCCTTCACCCGGTGACCGTCCTGCCGCGTCCGGAGGAGTCCTGAGCATGCAAATCCTTCGGGGTGCGGGGGCACTGGCGGGAGCCGGACCGGCGGTGGCCACCATCGGCAAGTTCGTCGTGGTGCACCGGGGCCACCGGCAGCTGCTGGACCTCGTGAAGGCGGAGGCCTCAAAGCTGGGGGCGTTGTCCGCCGTGGTGACTTTCGACCGCCACCCCCTGGAGATCCTCGCCCCGGATGCGGTTCCGTGCGAGCTAGCGACCCTGGACCAGCGGCTGGAGCAGTTCCATGAGGCCGGCGTGGACGTGGTCTCGGTGCTTGAGTTCACACCGGAGCTCGCGTCACTGGAGCCCGAGGAGTTCGTCCGGCGCGTCCTGGTGGACGGGCTGTCGGCGCGTCTGGTCGTGGTCGGGACGGACTTCCGGTTCGGACGCAGGCGCGCGGGCGACATCGAGGTCCTGACGCGGCTGGGCTCCCGGATGGGGTTCGAGGTCCGGGCGCTGGACCTCCTCCGCCATTCGGGGGCCGAGATATCCGCAACCACCATCCGCGACTGCGTCCTGCACGGCGACGTCGCAGAGGCGGCGCGCCTGATGGGCCGGACCTACAGGCTGGCGGGGGGGGTGGTCGCCGGACGCGGCGCGGGAAGCGGGCTCGGCTTCCCGACGGCGAACCTGCGGGCTTCGCCCCGGGCTTGCATGCCGGGATCCGGGATCTACGCAGCGCGGTTTCTCGAGTCGGAGCGTGCCCTGCCGGGGGTCGCCTATGTCGGGACGGACCCGACTCTGGCCCCCAGAAGCACACCGGGGGCCGAGATACACCTGTTCGACTTTAAAGGCGACCTGTACGGCCGTCGCGGCGAGATCGAATTCGTCCAGCGCCTGCGCGGCGACCGCCGCTTCGAGTCCCAGCGGGCCCTGCTCGACCAGATGGCACTGGACTGCGAACAGGCCAGGCTGGTGCTGTCGGCCTCAGTGGGCGGTGACCCCGGCCCCTGAGGCGCGACCGGGGTGCCGAGGCGCAGCGGCGTCTGTGGCATACTGAAAGCCCGCATCCGAGGAGATACTCCGCCTTGTCCAAAGGACTCGAAAAAGACGAAAAGCAGAGCCTGATCGGCGATTACCGTATCCACGAGACGGACTCGGGGTCGCCCGAGGTCCAGATCGCGATGCTGACCAGGCGCATCACCCTTTTGACCGAGCACGTGAAGGTCCACCGCAAGGACTTCCACACCACGCTCGGCCTGCGCAAGCTCGTATCCAAGCAGAGGCGTCTTCTCGGCTACCTCAAGCGGGAAGACTTCGATCGCTACAAAGCAGTGACCGACCGCTTGAACATCAAGCGGCGGTGAACCCGGCGGGGAGCCTGAGAGCAGGCTCCCCGTTTTCAGTGGAGGAGGCGGGCGCGCTCAGTTGTCAGTCGAGATCCCTGCAGGCAGCTGCAGGGCTCCCGACTGAGAGCTGGCCGCGCGCTTCCTCCCCGTCAAACGAGGAGGTAGTCGCATACCCATGGACGTCAAGCGCGTAGAGCAGCAGCTGGGCTCCACCACCATCAGCCTGGAGACGGGCAAGCTCGCCAAGCAGGCCGACGGCGCGGTGGTCTTCTCCATCGGAGAGACTCAGGCCCTCGTAACCGCCGTCGCATCGGCGACCCTGCGTGAGGGAGTCGACTTCTTCCCTCTCACCGTGGACATCGAGGAGCGGATGTACGCGGTCAACAAGATCCCGGGCAGCTTCTTCCGGCGTGAAGGGCGCGCCGGGGAGAAGGGGATCCTCACCGCAAGGCTGACGGACCGCCCGCTGCGTCCGGCGTTCCCGGACTGGTTCCGCCACGACGTCCACATCGTGGCGATGATCATGCAGGTGGACGGCGTCAACCAGTGGGACGTCCACTGCATCACCGCGGCTTCCGCGGCCCTGCTGATCGGCGGAGTCCCGTTCGCGGGTCCGATCGCCGGGGTTCGCGTGGCCCAGATCCGCGGCAGGTGGGTCGTCAACCCCACCTTCGAGGAGATCGACAACGCCACCATCGAACTCGTGGTGGCCGGGCGCGTCGGCGACAACGGGGGTGTGGACGTCCTGATGGTGGAGGCGGGCGCATTCGAGCACACGCTCCCGCTGCTCCAGGACGGCGCCCCCGCTCCTACCGAGGAGGTCCTCGCCGAGGGGCTGAAGGCCGCCGAGGAGCCGATTCGCCAGCTGTGCCGCGCGCAGCAGGAGCTGGCTGCGCAGTGCGAGATTCCGGAGCGGACCTGGATCCAGGCCACCGACTACGGCGACGACGTGCTCGCGCGCGTGACCCAGGTGGCCGAGTCGCGGCTGCGGGAGGCTCTGGTCATCTCCGGCAAGGCGGCCCGCAATGACGCGGTGGCCGCCGTGAAGCAGGGCGTCCGTGACGAGCTGGCCGGCGAGTTCGCCGACCGCGACGCCGAGGTGAAAAACGCGCTGCGGTCTATGGAGAAAAGGATCCTGCGCAGGCGCATCGTGGAGGAAGGGGTCCGCGTGGACGGGCGGCGTCCCGACCAGATCCGTCCGCTTTCCACCGAGGTCGGAGTGCTGTCCCGCGCCCACGGCACGGGGCTGTTCCAGCGCGGAGAGACGCAGGCGATGTCGGTTGTCACCCTGGCCATGCCGCGCATGGAGCAGATGATCGACCAGATCTGGCCCGACGAGACCAAGCGCTACATGCACCACTACAACTTCCCACCGTTCTCGGTAGGTGAGGCCCGGTTTATGCGGGGTCCCGGCCGCCGCGAGATCGGCCACGGCGCGCTGGCCGAAAAGGCCGTGATCCCGGTGGTCCCGTCGGTCGACGACTTCCCGTACGCGCTTCGCGTGGTGTCCGAGATCCTCGAGTCCAACGGCTCCACTTCCATGGCCGCGACCTGCGCCTCGACATTGGCGCTCATGGACGCCGGCGTCCCGCTGCGCGGGATGGTCGGCGGGATCGCCATGGGACTGGTGGTCGAGGACGGCAAGTACGTGACTTTGACCGACATCCTGGGGGCCGAGGACAACTACGGCGATATGGACTTCAAGGTCGCCGGCACCGACGACTTCGTCACCGCGCTTCAGCTGGACACCAAGACGACCGGGATTCCCATCGACGTCCTCGGCCAGGCGCTGCAGCAGGCCAAGCAGGCGCGGCTGGAGATCCTCGCGGCGATGAGGCAGGCGATCACGGAGCCGCGGGCCGAGATGTCGCCGTACGCGCCGCGCATCATCGTCCAGGTGATCCCGCCGGACAAGATCGGTGAGGTTATCGGGCCCAAGGGCAAGATGATCAACTCGATCGTGGAACGCACCGGTGCGCAGATCGACATCGGGGACGACGGCCGGGTGTTCGTCGCCGGCGACGCAGAGGGAGTCGAGAAGGCGCTGCAGATGATCCGCGACATCGCCGTTCCTCGCCAGATGCACGTGGGCGAGGAGTTCGAGGGCACCGTCGTCAACATCCGCGAGTTCGGCGCGTTCGTGAACGTGGCCCCCGGCAAGGACGGGCTGGTCCACATCTCCAAGCTCGGCGGCGGCAAGCGGGTGGGCAAGGTCGAGGACATCGTCAGCGTCGGCGACAGCCTGCGCGTGCGAATCTCGGAGATCCGTCCGGACGGCAAGCTGTCGCTCGTCCCCGTGGGGGCCGAGGGCGATGATGGCGACGGGGCCGAGGGCAGTAACGGCTCCGATCAGTCCGTCTAGCCGGTGGAGGCGTTCGAGCAGTCACGGCCTCGTCCGGGCGTTCGCCTCGTCACCGAACGGATGCCGCACGTCCTGTCGGCGTCGGTCGGGCTCTGGGTGGACCTCGGCGCCCGTGATGAGCCGCCGGGGCTCGCGGGGGCTTCGCACCTGCTCGAGCACCTGCTGTTCAAGGGGACGCCCACCAGGTCGGCGCGGCAGGTAGCCGACTGCTTCGACGCCGTCGGGGGCGAGATCAACGCCTTCTCCGCCCGCGAGTACACGTGCTACTACGCACGGGTGCTGTCGGCCGACGTCCCGATGGCGGTCGAGACGATGCTGGACATGTTCTCGTCGGCTCTGCTGCGGGCAGAGGATGTGGAGTCGGAGCGGCGGGTGGTGGTGGAGGAGATCCACATGACCCACGACACCCCCGACGACCTGGTGCACGACATGTTCCTGGAGCAGCTGTGGCCGGGGCACGCTCTCGGCCGCCCCATTATCGGGACGCTTCAGAGCATCGAGTCGATGCGCCGCGACGACCTCTCCGCGTTTTATCGCGACGGTTACGTGCCGGCCCGGCTGGTGGTCGCGGCCGCGGGAGACGTCGAGCACGAGGCGCTGGGCAAGCTCGTCGCGTCGTCACTTGAAGGCCCGGCCGGGACGGCCGGACGTAGCGAACAGCCCGCGCCGGGGGCCACTGGTCCGGTGGCCGCGTACGAGAGCCGCGACACCGAGCAGGTACACCTGGTGTGGGGGTGTCCGACGCAGTCGCGGTCGCATCCAGATCGCTACGCGCTGTCCGTGCTCAACACCCTGTACGGCGGTGGGATGTCTTCGCGGCTGTTCCAGTCGATTCGGGAGGAGCGTGGCCTGGCCTACGCGGTCTACTCGGGCTACCAGCTGTACCTGGAGACGGGGGTGTTCTCCGTGTACGCCGGCACCCAGCGCGAGAGCGCGCAGGAAGTGCTCGCGATCGCCCGCGGAGAGGCGGCGGCGCTCGCGTCCGGGGGGGCCACGTCCGACGAGGTCGAGAGAGCCAAGGGGCACGTTCGCGGCTCGATAGCCCTGTCGATGGACGACCCGGGCGGCCGGATGTCGCGCATCGGCAAGGCAGAGCTCGTCCACGGCAGGGTGGAGACCGTCGATGACGTCCTCGATCGTGTCGAGGCCGTCTCAGTCGACGACGTGTCGCGGGTGGCCGCGGAGCTGTTCGGCGGTCCCGGCTTCGCTCTGGCCAGTGTCGGTCCGGTTGACCAGGGCGCGCTGGACGACAAGGTGGAGCCGCTGACGCGATGATCCGCGTGGGGGTGCTCGGGGCTGCCGGGAAGATGGGTCGGACGGCTTGCGAGGCCGTCTCCGGCGAGCAGGACATGTGCCTGGCGGCCGCCGTCGATCCTTCGTTCGGCGACATCGTGATCCAGGACGTCACCTGCACCGGTGACATGGGCTGCCTGGTGGAGGCCGACGTCGAGGTGGCGGTGGACTTCACCCGTCCCGACACGGTCATGGACAACATCCGCTACTGCGTGGACCACGCGGTTCACGTGGTGGTCGGCACCACCGGCCTCGGCCCCCGCGAGCTCGACGAGATCAGGTCGCTCGTGGAGGGCCACCACTCCAACGTTTTCGTCGCCCCGAACTTCTCGATCGGTGCGGTCCTGATGATGCACTTCGCCAAGCAGGCCGCCGCCCACCTCGGCTCGTGCGAGATCGTGGAGCTGCATCACAACCAGAAGCTCGACGCTCCCTCCGGGACGGCTTGGAAGACCGCCCAGGACATCGCCGCGGTCTGGTCGGCCAAGGGCCGCCCCTCCGGGGGAGAGCCGGCACCCGGCGAGCAGGAGAAGCTGCCCGGCTCCCGCGGCGCCGACGTAGACGGTGTGCGTGTGCACTCCGTCCGGCTGGCGGGGCTCGTGGCGCATCAGGAGGTCGTGTTCGGCGGTCCCGGCCAGATGCTGACTCTTCGCCACGACTCACTGGACCGGTGGTCGTTCATGCCGGGGGTGGTCCTGGCGGTGCGTTCGGTGGCCTCCTGCCCCGGGCTGACCGTCGGGCTCGAAAGCCTCCTGGACCTCTAGTCTTTCGGCGGTCCCTTTGGGGGCCGGTCGCCGCTCAGCTGTCTGGTCACGGCGTGCGCCAGGTGGATGAACTCCATCGGCAGGGGGAAGATCAGCGTGGAGTTCTTCTCCGTCGACACCTCGGCCATCGTCGACAGCGTCCTCAGCTGCATTGCGGCCGGGTGCTTTTCGAACTCCAGGGCCGCCCGGCCCAGAGTCTCAGCCGCCTCGAGCTCGCCCATGGCGTGGATGACCTTCGCGCGCCGCTCGCGCTCGGCCTCCGCCTGGCGGGCCATCGCCCGCCGCATCCCCTCCGGCAGCTCCACGTCCTTGACCTCCACCAGCGTCACCTTGACTCCCCACGGGTCGGTCAGCTGGTCGATCACCTGCTGCAGGCGCACGTTGACGTCGTCGCGGTTGATGAGCAGGTCATCCAGGGCCGACTGCCCGATGATGCTGCGAAGGGTCGTCTGCACCACCTGCGAGGTCCCGTACATGAAATTCTGGATCGCCACCACGGCCTTCACGGGGTCCATGACGTGGAAGTAGGTCACGGCGTTCACCCGCACGGTCACGTTGTCGCGCGTGATGCACTCCTGGGGAGGGACGTCCATCGTGATCGTCTGGAGGTTCACCTTCACCATCCGGTCCAGAACCGGGATGATCAGGAACAGTCCGGGCCCTTTGGCGCCCACGATGCGCCCGATACGGAAGATCACCCCGCGCTCGTACTCCTGCACGATGCGGGCGGACGCAGCCAGCAGGGCGATCAGCAGCACGGCAGCCAGCAGAAACCCCATCTACGCCTCCTGATTCACCTGGTCCACGACGAGCTCCAGCCCGTCGATGCCTTTCACCCGGACGGCTTCTCCGGCTCGCAGCGCATGCTCAGACTTCACGCTCCACCACGCACCGGCGGCGAAGATCCGTCCTCGACGGCCGTTGGCCTCCCGTAGTTCCGTCGTCAGTCCCAGCAGTCCGTCGACCCCGGTGATCGGCGCCTGTCGCCTTGCGCGCAGTGCCAGCCGGCCCCCCAGCAGCGCCAGGGCCGCAACCACGACCGCTCCGGGGACCACCAGCCACAGCACCGCCGAGTCGAAAAGAACCGCCACCGCGGCCACCAGCAGGGCCAGCGCGATGACGGTGAGCACGCCCGCGCTGGGGATGAAGATCTCGGCCAGGAAGACGGCGCCCGCCAGCACCAGCAGGATCGTTCCCAGCCGCTCTTCCACCGCAGCTCCTCCGGTTGGATGTGTTCCCATGTATACGCCGTCCAGTCGGGTGCTGGTGCAGGTGCGTCCGGCGAACAGGTCCCTGCGGGAGCGACCCGTGGCCACGGGCTACGATGGGACCTCCACTACCTCGGGAGGTCGGTCAGCGAGATGGCATACACGACTGCCGGCGACGTCCGGCTCCGCGCCCGCAGGTCTTGCCTGTCGGTGCCGGCGTCCAGCCCCAAGATGCTGTCCAAGGCGCCGGGGCTGCCGGCCGACGAGGTGTTCATGGACCTCGAGGACTCCGTCGCCCCCGGCGAGAAGGAGGCCGCGAGGGCCAATGTCGTCACCGCGCTGGAGGAAAACGACTGGTCCGGCAAGACGGTGGTCCTGCGCATCAACGGTGTGTACACCCGCTGGTGTTACAGGGACATCATCGATATCGTCCGTCCCGCCGGGCGGAACCTGGATTGCATCATGATCCCCAAGGTCCAGTACGCCTCCGACGTGACGTTCGTCGCCGACCTTCTGCGCATGATCGAGGAGGAGGAGGGCCTCGACCGGCGCATCGGCATCGAGGCGCAGATCGAAAACGCTCCGGGACTGACGAACATCGACGCGATCGCCGCGGCCTCCGACCGGCTGGAGACTTTGATCTTCGGTCCCGGTGACATGGCCGCCGCCATGGGCATGCCCCACTCGACCGTCGGCGAGCTGGTGTCGGACTACCCGGGCGACCTGTGGCACTGGATCCTGATGAGGATCCTGGTGGCCGCCCGGAACAACAACCTGCAGGCGATCGACGGACCGTACGCGAAGGTCCGCGACCTCGACGGTTTCCGCGAGGTGGCCTCACGCAGCAGAGCGCTGGGCTACGACGGCAAGTGGGCCCTTCACCCGGGACAGATCGATGTCCTTAACGACGTGTTCACGCCCTCGCAGCAGGAGTACGACCGCGCCGAGGACATCCTCGAGGCCTACCAGAAGGCCACGGAGGAGGACCGCCGGGGAGCCGTCATGTTCGGCGAGGAGATGATCGACGAGGCCTCCCGGAAGATGGCCGCGGTACACGCCGCTCGCGGCAGGGCGGCAGGGCTGTCCAGGACCGGATCCTGAGGGTGCTGGACTCGCTGACGGACGTCCAAAAGGAGATCATCCGGACGGTCCGGGAGTTCGTCGACCGCGATGTGATCCCCGTCGCCAACGACATGGAGCACCGCGACGAGTACCCGGAGAAGATCGTCGAGCAGATGAAGGAGATGGGGCTGTTCGGCCTCAAGATTCCGGAGCAGTACGGCGGGATCGGCGAGTCGCTCACGACCTACGCGCTGGTGGTGGTCGAGCTCGCCCGGGGGTGGATGTCCCTGTCGGGGATCCTCAACACCCACTTCATGACGGCCTGGAAGCTGGAGAACTTCGGGACCGAGGAGCAGAAGCAGCGGTTTTTGCCGCGCATGGTGACCGGGGAGGTCCGGGCTGCGTTGTCCATGTCCGAGCCTGAGGCTGGGTCGGACGTGCAGTCCATCTCCTGCCGAGCGGTGTCCGACGGCGACCACTACCGGGTCACCGGCAACAAGATGTGGGTCACCAACGGACTGCGCGCCGGCATCGTGACCCTCCTTTGCAAGACAGACCCGGAGACCCAGCCTCCGTCCAAGGGCATGTCGATGCTGCTGGTCGAAAAGGAGCCGGGCGTCAACGAGATGCCCGGGCTCACGGTCGGTCCCGACATCGAGAAGCTCGGCTACAAGGGTGTGGAGACCGTCGAGCTGATCTTCGACGGCTTCCGTGTACCCAAGGCCAACCTGCTCGGCGGCGAGGAGGGACGAGGGTTTTACCAGGTGATGGCCGGCATCGAGGTCGGCCGCGTGAACATCGCGGCCCGGGCCGTGGGGGTTGCAACGCGCGCCTTCGAGGAGGCCATCCGCTACGCCCAGGAACGCCGGGCCTTCGGCAAGCCGATCGCGCAGCACCAGGCGATCCAGTTCAAGCTGGCGGACATGGCCACCAAGATCGAGGCGGCCAGGCTGCTGATGCTAAACGCCGCCCAGCGCAAGGACCGTGGGCAGCGCACGGACCTTGAGGCCGGAATGGCCAAGCTGTTCGCGTCCGAGGCGTGCTTTGAGGTTGCGACGGAGGCGCTGCGCATCCACGGCGGCTACGGGTATTCCAAGGAGTTCGTGGTCGAGCGTCTCTACCGGGACGCTCCGCTGCTATTGATCGGTGAGGGCACTTCGGAGATCCAGAAAAGGATCATCGGACGCCAGCTCCTGGAGCGCTACAAGATCTAGGCCGGAGGGAGCCAGGCATGTCGCAGGAATTTCCGTTCGGACGGTGCCTGGAGGACTTCAACGTCGGCGACGTCTACCGTCACTGGCCCGGCAAGACCGTCACCGAGTACGACGACCACCTGTTTTGCATGATCACGATGAACCACCACCCGTTGCACACCAACGCCCACTTCGCCGAGAACGCGACCCAGTTCAAGCGAAACGTCGTCGTCGGCAACCTCGTGTACTCCCTGGCCCTGGGGATGAGCGTCCGAGACGTCTCCGGCTCCGCGATCGCCAACCTGGAGGTCGAGAACCTGCGCCACCCGGCCCCCGTCTTCCACGGGGACACGATCTACGCCGAGACCGAAGTGCTCGAGGTGACGCCTTCGAAGTCCCGCGACGACAGGGGAGTGGTACGGGTCCGGACTCTGGCCTACAACCAGGACGGCACCGTCGTCTGCGAGTTCGTGCGCAAGGTGATGATCCCGAAGCGCGCGGCGCTGGAGTCCCCGCAGCCGGCCCGTCCAGAGCCGAAGCGTCAGGCGTGACCGTGGTCGTGCGTCCCGCGGGCGCTGATGACCTCCCGGGCGTCCTTCGGCTTCTGGCCGACCTTCCGGTAACCACCGGCGAGGGCGACAGCTTCGAGGTGGACGAGCAGCGGGCAGAGGTTGTCTGGGAGCGGGTGCTTTCGCAGGAGGGAAGGACCGTTCTCGTAGCTATGGACGGCCTCGCCATCGTGGGGGCGGCCGACCTGCTCGTGGTGCAGAACCTGACCCACGACCTGGCCCCGTGGGCCATCATCGAAAACGTCGCGGTGGCGCCTTCCGACCGGCGCAAGGGGGTAGGGCGCGCGCTCGTGGACGAAGCGGTGGGCATCGCACGCGACGCGGGGTGCTACAAGGTCCAGCTGCTGTCGTTCAAGGACCGTCTGGAGGCCCACGAGTTTTACCGGTCGCTTGGGTTCGAGGACCTGGCGGTGGGGTTCCGGATCTACTTCTGAGGGTATCTACCTGACGTGAAACGGGTCCTGTGCCTGCTCGGCGTGGTGGCCGCGCTGGCTGTGTCCTGCAAGGATCCGCCCCGGTACGGCAATGGCGACGGCCCGAGCCTGCGACCGGGTGCGTCGGGATACGGGTTCGAAACGCCGTCCCCGTCCCCATCGGTCGCCGCGCCCGGCGCGTCGACTAATCCGAAGGTGCCGGCTCCCACGGCGCGTCCGACGCCGGCTCCCACGCCCACGCCCCCGGCACCGACCTTCCTCGACATCGAGCTTGTCGCCGACAGCCCGTACTACAAGCCCGGCAACGAGATCACCCTGCCGCTCAGCCACACGCTTCGGGTGACCAACCGCGACCAGACGGCCGAACGTCCCTGCAGGACGTTCGCCGACTCCCGCCGATCCTTCAGCTCCCCCTGCCTGAAGCCCGGTGAGTCGTGGTCGCGCCTCTTCCTGGCCCCCGTCAGCTACCAGATCGCGGACCCGGGCCTGCCGTTCGCTCCTGCCCGTCTGGACGTCGTCCGCTAGGGCACCCCCGGTTCAGGTTGGGCAAGTTCCTGTTGTTGCATGTGTGGCTGGTGTTACATTCGGGCCGTCCGCAAGGCCCGCGCTAGACTCGACCCCCGCCGGGGGCCGGTCCGGACCCGCAGCGGCGGTGAAGCGAGCCTGCGAGGAGGACGGCATGAGTCGATTCGGCCGAGTGGTCACGGCGATGGTCACGCCTTTCCGCGACGACCTGTCCCTGAACGTCGACGAGGCGCAGCGGCTGGCGCGGCACCTCGTCGACTCCGGTTCCGACGGCCTGGTCGTCGCCGGGTCCACGGGTGAGGGGCCCACGCTGACCCACGAGGAGAAGGTGACCCTGTTCCGGGCCGTGGCCGACGCCGTGTCGGGCGACGCCAAGGTCATATGCGGGACCGGCACGTACTCCACCGCGGACACCGTCGAGCTCACGGTCCAGGCCGCCAAGACCGGCGCGGACGGAGTGCTCGTCGTCACGCCCTACTACAACAAGCCGCCCCAGCACGCCCTCCTGGAGCACTTCCGCACCGTCGCCGACGCCTCGGACCTGCCCGTGATGCTCTACGACATCCCGGGCCGGACGGCGCTGAAGATCGAGGTCGAGACCCTGCTCAAAGCGGCCGAACACCCGCGGATCCAGGCGGTGAAGCAGGCCACGGACGACCTCACCTCGCTGGCCCGGCTGATGGCTGCCGTCCCGGACGGCTTTGAGCTGTACTCCGGACAGGACGACTGGACCCTGGCCCTGCAGGCGTGGGGCGCCTGTGGCGTGGTCAGCGTCGCCTCGCACGTCGTGGCGCGGAAGATCGGCGAGCAGCTGGACGCCTTTGACCGGGGCGACGTCGAGTCGGCCCGGCGGGCGCAGGCTTCTTACGTCCCGCTGGTGCAGGCGCTTTTCTGCACGACGAACCCCATCCCCGTGAAGGCGGCGATGAACCTGCTTGGTTTCAAGGCGGGGCCCCCGCGGCCCCCGCTCGGTGAAGCGCGGCCGGAGGAGGTCGCACAGGTCAGGTCGGCGCTACAGGCGGCCGGCGCGCTCTAGCCCGTCGGCAGACGGGCTTCCTCGGGCACGCCGGCGCTAGAAAGGAGCCACCAGGCGTGCTCGGACTGCTCGGCACGACGAAAAAGAAGAAGCGCAAGGGGAAGTCCCCGGCGCGAAGGCGTCCGTCCGGACGCGGTCCCACCGGGGCGCCCAGGGCCAAGCCGGGCTCCCGTCCGCCGGCGTGGAAGGCGCATGGTCCGGACGCCCTCGGACTCGCGGTGCTGTTCGGCGCGATCCTCATGGCACTGTCGCTGGCGGACTCCGCCGGCCCCGTGGGGCGGGGCATCGACTGGGTGCTTCGGGGAGCGTTCGGGGACGTGGCGGTCTTCGTCCCGCTGGGGACGCTTCTCGTGTCGCTGGCGGCTTTCATCAGGCGCGAAGAGGCCGGAAGGATCCTGGTCGGGAC
>DATLNZ010000108.1 GCA_035536535.1 Actinomycetota bacterium
GTCCCGACCACACCAGGGAAGGTCGCGTACCCGCCTCCGATGTTGATGCCGGCCACGCGTCCCTGCTTGTTGGCGTGGGTGCCCAGCGCGATGGCCGCCGGACGCCGCGACACCCGGTGGAACACCTCCACGCAGTCGCCCGCCGCCCACACGCCTTCGGAGGACGTCCTCATGCGGATGTCGGTCACGATGCCCCCGCTCGTCCCGACGTCGATGCCCGCGTCGGCCGCCAGGGACACGTCCGGACGGGAGCCCAGGCCCAGCGCCACGATGTCCGCCGGGATTGTCCTGCCGCCCGCGATCACCCCGGTCACCCGGCCCCCGGACGTCTCAAACGCCGACACCGCCTGTCCGGTCAGAAGGGTCACCCCCACGGCCCGGATGGCGTGGGCCACCAGCGCCCCCATGTCCGGGTCCAGGGTGCGCATTGGCTGTTCGTCCAGCTCGACGAGCGTCGTCTCCAGCCCCAGCCGCGCGAAAGCCTCCGCCATCTCCAGACCTATGTAGCCGGCTCCCACCACCACAGCACGCCTGGGGGAGCGGTCGCGGATGTCTTCGGTGATGGCGACTCCGTCCGACAGCGTCTGGACGCTGTGGATTCCCGCCGCGTCGGACCCCTCCAGCCGGGGACGAATCGGCCGGGCCCCCGTGGCGACGACCAATTGGTCGAATGGCTCGCGGAACTCAGAACCAGCTTCCAGGTCGTGCACGACCACGTGCCGGCCGCCCAGGTCGATGCCGATGACCTCGTGGCGGGTCCGGACGTCGATGCCGAACCGGTCGCGGAACTGCTGCGGCCACCGCGCCACCAGTCGGTCGGGGTCAGTGACGACGCCGCCTACCAGGTAGGGGATCCCGCAGGCGGAGTAGGACGTGTGCGGACCGCGCTCAAAGGCCAGGATCTCCAGGTCGTCCGGCCCCCGGCGGCGTCGCGCCTGCGAGGCGGCGCTCATGCCGGCGGCGTCGCCGCCGATGACGACCAGGCGATCGGTCACGCTGGAACCGACCCGCCAGGTCCCAGCCGCGGCGGCACCGGCACGGCAGGGCGCTGCGCCGGCCGCAGTGCCGGCACGTCGGGGGCCGAGCGGCTCATGACGAGCACCTCGAAGTCCCCCAGGCCCCCCCGCGCAGCCAGCAGCGCCGCAGCGCTGCGGGCGTTGAGGGTCTGCGGGTCCGGGCTGGTCATCTCCTCCAGGCGCTCACGCAGGCCCGTGGCCAGCAAAAAGTCCTTCTGCGAGCAGCGGGTGACGACTCGCAGCCCCGCCCCCTCGCCCTCGCGGATCACCGCGTCGAAGTCCACGTGGGTGGTTATGTCCCGCACGCCGGGCTCGGCCAGCGGGTCGGTCCCCAGGTCGTCGCGGCGGTAGGTGCGCAGGGTCGACCTGTTGACGGAGGTGTAGTCCACCAGCAGCAGGTAACCATGCTCGAGGACCGCCGCCGCCTGCGTGACCCAGTCCAGCGCCGCCAGGCCGGCCTCGGCGGTGTCTCCCTCGCCCACCTCCACTCCAGACAGTCGCGGGGACGACAGCGGCCCCGGCTCCAACCTCAGCGAGTCGCCGGCGGCCACGTACAGCTCGCGAAGCTCGCCCTTGCGCCGCGTGACGAGGTGGACCGGCAGCGTGTCCAGCAGCTCGTTGGCCAGAATGCACCCGTTCACGGGCGACGCTTGCCGCAGGTCCCTCACCCAGCGGACGGGGCGGCCGTCCAGCCGGGCGCGTTGGACCTGCTCGACCTCCGGGTTCGGCTCGACCAGCACCCACGACCAGGCCCGGCGGAGTCCTTCGGGGGCGTTGTCCATGGCCGCCGAGACCAGGTCCGCCGATCCCGGCCCCACCTCGCACACGTCCAAGCGGTCCGGACGCCCCAGCTCGTCCCAAAACCGCTCCACGGCCTCGGCCATGCATGCACCGAAGACGGGGGAGACCGTGGGCGAGGTCTCGAAGTCCCCCCCGGGCCCGGGGACGCGCCGGGCGTAGTACCCGAAGACGGGGTCGTGCAGGACGATCTGCATGTACCTGGCGAAGGTGACCGGCCCCCGCCGGGCGATCTCGCTACGGATCGCAGCTTCGGCCGGCGTCTGCTTCATCGTCGGAAGGATAGGCGCAGCGCAGGCCGTTTCGTGCCCGTCCGGCCGGGCAATCGCAACCCGATGCGACTTCGGCACATCTACTAGTCTGTCGGGTGTCCGGAGGCTGAGCTCAGGAGGGGTGGGTCATCTCGAGCCGTGGGCAGCAGCAGGCGCAGGTGGGGCACCGGACGCCGGGCGACGTCCGAAGTGCCTTCACGGGCCGTTTCGCGGACGCCGCGCGCGACATCGACGCCCGCGATCAGATCATGCTGGGCCTCCCTCCGGACCGCCGCCCTGAGGCATTGGCACTGGCCAAGGAGCTCGGTTTCACCTTCTATGTGTTCTGTGCCGGCGTGGACTGGCCGGAGGCCGAGCGCATGGAGGTCCTGGACCAGGTGTTCGACCCCCACGCGCTGCTCAGGCTGACGCTTCGATACGACCTGCCGCGCACCAAGCCCGTCCTGCCATCGGGCACCGGCGTCTACGCCGGCGCCAACTGGTACGAGCGGGAGACCTACGAGCTGTTCGGCATCGGGTTCACGGGACATCCACGGCTCAGCCGGCTGTTCCTGCCGGACTGGTTTGAAGGACACCCGTTGCGCAAGGACTTCGAGCTGGAGGCCCGAGTGGAGAAGCCCTGGCCGGGGGCATCGTTCGAGGGATGACATGACGACCGAATCACGCCAGTTCGTCCCCACGCAGGGTTACATCACGGCGGCGGTCGAGCGCGATCTGCCGACCGGGGACATGGTGCTGAACATCGGCCCCCAGCACCCCTCCACGCACGGGGTCCTGCGCGTGGTAGTCCGGCTGGACGGCGAGCGGGTAGTGGACGCCGACCCCGTGCTGGGTTACATGCACCGCGGCTACGAGAAGCTGGTGGAGCAGCGGTCGCCCCTGCAGATAAACACGCTGCTGAACCGGGTGGACTGGATCTCCAGCTTTATCTACGAGGTGCCGTTCTGCATCGCCTGCGAGCAGCTCGCGGAGATCGAGGTGAGCGAGCGGGCCCAGGCGGTGCGCGTGCTGATGATGGAGCTGTACCGGCTGGCCTCCCACTCCCTGTTCTGCGGCGTCTACGGACTCGAGCTTGGCGCCCTTACAGCGCCGATGTACGGCTACCGCGACCGCGAGTACGCGCTGGACCTGCACGAGGCCATAACGGGCCAGCGGCTCCACTCCAACTACTCGCGGATCGGCGGCCTGAAAGAGGACCTGCCCAAGGGCTTCTACGAGACCCTTCCGAAGGTCGTGGAGTACTTCCGCACGCGTGTAGACCAATGGCTGGACTTCCTCATAGGAAACGACGTGTTCACCGAGCGCACCCGGGACGTGGGACCGCTCCCGCTGGACATGGCGCTGGACTACGGGGTTTCGGGTCCGAACCTGCGTGCGAGCGGGATCGCCTACGACGTCCGCAAGCAGGATTCGATCCTGGGCTACGACGGCTACGAGTTCCAGGTCCCGGTGGGGGAGACGGGCGACTGCTTTGACCGTTACGTGCAGCGCGTCCGGGAGTTGTGGGAGTCATGCAACATCATCGAGCAGGTCGTGGAAGGACTGCCGCCGGGACCGGTTACGAGCAAGGTCCCGCGGACCTTTCGGATCCCCGAGGGCGAGATATACGTGCGCGCCGAAGGGCCCCGCGGCGAGATCGGCTACCACATCATCTCGACGGGAGCCCGCGAGCCTTACCGCATGAGGCTGCGGACGCCGTCGTTCGCCAACATCGCCGTGCTGCCGGAGATCCTCCGAGGAGTGTTCGTCCCGGACGTCGTCGCGATCCTGGGCAGCTTCGACTTCGTAGTCGGGGACGTCGACCGGTGAACGTGGGGGCCTACGACGCCGTGGGCGACTCCGCGGTGGCGGCGGGTGCCTCCGGGTAGACCCGCATCCCGTCACGGAGGCGCTCGATCGTTCGAGCGAGCAGCCGCGACACCTGCATCTGGGAGACCCCGAGCCGGGACGCGATCTCATGCTGGCTGAGGTCGTGGTGGAACCGAAGGCTCAGAAGGTTCCGCTCGTCCTGCGACAGCTTTCGTAGCGCCGGTCCCAGGTCGGCCAGCTGCTCGACAAGTTCCATTCC
>DATLNZ010000109.1 GCA_035536535.1 Actinomycetota bacterium
CGCGCCGTTCGCCGCCGCGGTCTTCAGGTCTTGGAGCGCGGCCTGAGCGGCGCTCGACGTCCGGATGTCGTAGTCCGCCCCGAACCGGCGCTCGAGATCTCTGACGAGGTGTGCGCGCTCCGTGGCTGGCGTTTCGACAACGAAGATCTGAGGATTCGCGTCACCGGTTGCCGCCACCCATCGATGCTATCCGCCCCCGAACCAGTTCGGTGACGGGTCGTACGGGGAGGGGTCTACTTGAGTTGACGACGGCGTTCACAAATGCCGTTCTCTCGCCTTCGTCGGGTCGGCCCGTCCAGTTGGGCCGGCCCCCGGTGTGATGTGGGTCCTGGTGTAGCTGGATCGGATCTTTTGGCGCTAGCGATTGAGAGATGATGGCTCGAGGACACAAGGCGTGCGAGGCTGACGTCGTCGAAGAGAGGGGGCGGATGCACTATGCAGATCGTCTCGATCGCGAGTGAGTCGGTCATCAACTGCAGGCATGCGCTATGAGTGCAGAGACCGAGATGGATCGGCGCCTCCAGGCCGCGCAGGCTGGTTTGCTCGCGCAGCACGCGCCCGACACTCATATCCGCCGCGTGCGGTGGTCGCGGGGACATACCCAGGTTCTAGAGGCCGGCGACGGACCGCCTGTGCTTCTTATCCACGGCGGCCTGGACAACGCGTTTGTCTGGGTGCCGATCCTTCAGACGCTCGCCCGGAGCCGTCACGTGCTCGCTGTCGATCTCCCGGGTCACGGGCTAGCGGACCCTTTCGACTACAGCGGTGAGGACCTGCTCGACCTGGCGCGCACGTTCCTTCGCGACATCTTGGACGGGCTCGAGTTGCCAAGTGTCGATCTAGTGGGATGCTCCGTGGGCGGGTTGTGGTCGGTTGTCTTCGCGATCGACGATCCCGACCGTGTTTCGCGGCTCGCGATTGTCGGCGCACCTCCTGGGGTGACTCGCTCGGTCCCGAACCAGCTCCGGCTTCTCGGCCTACCGCTCATCGGGCGGCCACTCGGCCGGCTATTGATGTCCAATCCGACACGTGAGGGCAACCGGAAGTTCTTAGGACAAGTCGCCGTCGTGCATCCTGAGAATCTCACCGACGAACAACTCGATGCAGACGTTGCGAGTCAGCGCCGAAACATCGGTAGCCACCTCAGCCTGATGAGTTGCCTGATTGGCCCTGGTGGTGTCCGCCGACGGCTGATCCTCGGCGAGCGCTGGCAGTCGCTCAGCGTACCGACTCTGTTCCTACTCGGTGAGCGGGACGCCTTCGTCCCGCCCAAGATGGAGAAGGCTTGGGAAGCCATCATCGCGCGGAATCCGAACATTCGGATGGTGCGCATACCCGGAGCGGGGCACCTCGCTTGGCTCGACGCCCCCGAGCATGTCGTTCGTGAGATCGAACGCTTTCTCGCAGCGTAGTTGGGCCTGTCAACGGCCTGGACATCCGCATCCTGCCCAGCAGGGCGAGTGCTGCGCCGGCTCCAGCGGATCTCACCATGAGCTACAAGGGAACAGAAGAGCCGCTGGTCCACCGAAGGGCCGGAAGTTGGGTCCGCGGAAGCGGTGAAGTGTCTACGATGTCGCGACACATCTGTCCACGATGTCCCGCGACATCACACGGTGGGCGTGGCAGGAATCGAACCTGCGACCCCCTGGTTGTGATCCAGGTGCGCTAGCCGCTGCGCCACACGCCCATTGAGGTCCGATCCTACCCGACCTGGCCCCCGGGTCCGGGGGGGGTCAGGGGAGTGGAGGCGGGAGGCTGACGTCGATGTGCTCGACGTAGGTCGAGCGTGTCTCGCCGACCTGCATCAGCCTCCACAGCGCGTCGAAGCTGAGCTTGATCACCTGGTGGTCGGAGTCGCCCTCCCAGCCGTGGCCGACGGTGGGGGAATCCTCGGACCAGGAACCCTGGCCGGCCCCCGACCAGATCGGGCCCATCAGGTTGTTCGACAGGAGCGTTCCGGTCTTGCCGTTGCCGCGCCCCAGGATCGTGTGCAGCTCGGTGTTGACCCCGACGGCCCGCAGAGCGGCCGCCATCTCGCGGCTCTGGTTGTAGGGGACCGTCCCGTCGTCCAGGCCGTGCAGCAGGATTGCTCCCTTGAGATAGGACATCTTCGGGGCCTGGGCCACGTTGGTCATGGCCGAGTATGCGTCCGGCCTCTGGGCGAGCGAACCACCGGCCTCCGCCTCGATGTCCACGACCGCCTTCTTCGCCGTCGCGTTGTGGTCCTGAACCGCGTAGGCCAGCGTGTACTGCTCCGTGAGGTTGTGGACCCCCTCCGCGGCCACCAGGTAGTCGAACAGCGGTGAGCCGTCGGCTCGGACCGCGTCGGGGTGGGCCAGGGTCACGCCGGCTGCGTTGGCCCCCAGGCTCGGCGCCATGGCAAAGACCTCGCGGATCGACGGGTTCTGGGCGATGAGGTGCCTCGCGGCGGCGATCGAGTCGGCGGCTGCCGACCTCATAAACCAGCCTCGGTTGGTCACCGGGTCCTGACCGGTGTAGTCCATGGCGACTGCCACCGCTCCGCGATCGGCGGCGGCGCGCAGGTGGTTGCGCCAGGCGCAGGTGTTCTGCTGGTAGCCGTGGAACATCACCACCAGCTGCTTGGGCTCGGGGTCCGCGGGCAGGACGTACCGTCCGGACGCCAGACCTAGGTTTTCGGTGTACAGGATCCGGTCATCCGACTGCTTTTCCTCTGGCTTGGTGATGTAGTCACAGCCGAAGGCGGCGGAGGCCGGGGGCGCAGCGAGCAGGGAGCAAACCACGGCGCATGCGATTAGAAGGGCTCTGACTCTCATGGCGCTAGGGTTCGGCGCGGGGGCCGAAAATCCTGCGCGACGAGGGAACTCACTTCGAGTCGTCACCCTTACCAGCGCTCGGCGCCCTTTCGGATCGGCGCGCCGCTCTCCCGAGGGCCCGCGCACCGTAGAGCTCAGCGCTCGGCACCGAATCGTATGCCGGCGCCACCCCCGAGCTTGCGTCCATGGGCGACGAGGCGGTGCTCAATGGCGCCATCCAGACAGCGCAGCTGTCAGGTCGTAGGCACGACCCGCGACAGAACCGAGGAGAGGGCTTGCTCCAACGGTAGTCCGGCCCCCTCGGACCAAGCGGCCTCCAGCTGCCTGACGTCCAGCTCGCGGCGGACGCGGTTAAGTCCGGATGCGTAGTCGTCGTCCATGTGGGGCCAGCGGACGAGTCCGGTCCTGTCCCGCGCCGCTTGCGCGGCCCCCATGAGAACCGCCGCCTCGCGCGCGCGTCCGGACTCGGTTTCCAGTCCGGCCAGTGTCTCGGCCATCGGGATGAGGGTCATCGGGACGTGGGTGCCCTCCGGAGCTAGAAGCGTTTCGACGAGGATCTTGTGCGCGCGCTGGGGGTCGCCTTCCGCCCGGGCGGCTCTCGCTGCGTGCAGGGCGACGAATGACGCAAAGCCGTTGGTTCCGAGTTGCGTGCAAACCTCCTGCATCTCGGCAAGCGCGCTCGCGGCCTCGTCGATAAGTCCCATGGCCTTGGCGCTCTCGTACTGCACCATCAAGGCGAGTTGCAGGTAGACGTGCACGCCGAGTCGGCGCAGGTGGCCGGCGGCGAGGCGCGAGCGCTCCAGGGCGCCTTCGTAGTCCGCCGCGAGCAGCCGGGCTATGCACGTCCAGCAGCCGGCGTACCCGGCTATCGAGGACTCGTGCATCTCCTCCGCCGCCGACTCCGCCTTTGCGGACGTCGCCAGCGCCTCGTCCGGCCGTCCCGCGACGGCCTCCAGCAGAGCCGTGGTTGCCGTCGAGAAGGCGATCCAGAAGCCGAAGCGCATCCGTTCCGAGTCGTGCAGCGAGAAGCGGAGTCGTTCGCGAGCGGAGTCCAGCTTCCCGTGGAGCATCTCCATGGTGCCCAGGACGCACACCGGGGGGCCCAGCGTGTGGAACTCCCCGGTCCCGGCGGCTTGCACTGCCCGCTCGAGGCGGCTGCGTGACAGGGACCAGTCGCCCAGGTGAAGCGCCGCGATCCCGCCCAGGAAGTGCGCATGCGCGACCGCGAAAGGCTCCCCGCTCGACTCGGCCAGAGCCGCGCACTCCCCGGCCAGGGGGGCCGCGGCTGCCGGGTCCACCACCGAGATGGCCAGGGCGTTGACGGCCGTGCACAGCGCTGCCGTGACGTCGTCTCCGGACGCTCGCGCGAGCGGCAGCGCCTTGGCGGACATCTCGAGCTGCGTCTGGATGTCGCCGAAGAAGGTGGCCAGCCAGCTGATGCTCCAGTAGGCCCGCGCCCGCAGGCTCGCCGGAGCGTCGGGTGACAACTCGAGCAGTGTCTCGAGCGTGTGCCTCCAGGCGGGCATGAAGGTCTGCGCGTGGTGCACCCCCGTCGGGATGTTCAACGGACCCACCACGGCCGACGGACGGGCCAAGGGGATGGCCAGCCGCAGCCCGTGCTCCGCAAGTCCGGGCTGCTGTGCCCACCGAAGCGCCTCCCAGAGGTTGGCCCCCTCGCGCCGGAGGAGCACGGTCCGGTCGTGCGTTCTCTGGGACCAGCTGTCGTTGGACTGCGACAGGTTCGCGAAGTACTCCAGGTGCCTCGTCCGCAGGGCGTCCTCTTCGCCGGCTCCCTTCAGCCGGTCGAGCGCGAACTGACGGATGGTCTCCAGCAGCCGGTACCTCGACTCGGCCCCCGCGTCGTCCGGCTGCACGAGCGACTTCTGGGCCAGGGAATCCAGAAGGTCCAGCACGTCCAGCGGACCGATCGGATCGAACCCGCACACGCCCTCGGCTGCGGCGAGGTCGAAACCGCCCGCGAACACCGACAGCCTTCGCAACAGGACCTGCTCGCTTTCCCTGAGCAGGTCGTAGCTCCACTCCACGGAGGCCGACAGCGTGGACTGACGCGGCAACGCGGTTCGTGGGCCGGCCCCCAGAACCCGGAACCGGTCGTCCAGGGCGTCGGCGATCTGCTCCGGAGACAGGACCCGGACGCGCGCCGCGGCAAGTTCGATCGCGAGTGGTATGCCGTCCAGCCGGCGACAGACGGTGGCGACCGCGGACGCGTTCTGCTTCGTCAGGTCGAATGACGGCCGTGCGCGCCGGGCGCGGTCCACGAACAGGCGGATGGCGTCCGGGAGCCGGTCCTGTCCGGTGGGGACCGCCTCGTCGTCGTCCGGCACCGGAAGGGACGGGACCCTCCATACGAGTTCTCCGTCCACCTCCAGCGACTGCCGGCTCGTGGCAAGGATCCTCATGTCGCGCGTGCCCGCCAGCAGCGAGTGGACGAGGGTGGCGCAGGCGTCGATGACGTGCTCGCAGTTGTCCACGACCAGAAGAGCCTTGGTGTCGGCGAGGCGGGAGGCGAGCGAGGAGGTCGTGGGGCCGGGATCGGGAGTGAACCCCAGGGTCGACGCCACGACCGTCTCGACGTCGGACGGCACCGATACGGCAGAAAGGTCGATGAACCAGATCCCGTCCGGGAAGTTGTCGGTCATGCGGCCCGCGGCTTCGATGGCGAGGCGGGTCTTGCCCGCTCCGCCGGATCCCGTCAGCGTGACGAGCCTGTTCTCACCTACGAGGGTGAGGACCTCCTCGAGCTCGGTCTCCCGGCCGATGAACGAGGTGACCGGGACCGGCAGGTTGTGCGTCGACTGCTCGTCTCCGCGCAGGGGAGGAAACTGGTCCGCCAGGTTTCGGTGGCAGAGCTGCCAGACGTGCTCGGGACGGGAGAAGCCTTTGAGGCCGTGGAGGCCGAGGTCCTGCAGAGCGCAGTCGCCGGGGAGGTCGTCCACCACCAGGTCCCGCGTCGTGCCGGACACCAGTACCTGGCCCCCGTGCGCCAGGTCGCGCAGCCTTCCGGTCCGGTTGGCAGCCGACCCGACGTAGTTGGCGCTGTCCCGGAGCTGAACCTCGCCTGTGTGCATCGCCATTCGCACCCGTAGGGGCTTTGGCGTCCGCCACTGCTCGGCTCCGATCGCCAGCTGCAAGTTCAGCCCGCAGGCCAGGGCGTCGGTGGCGCGGGAGAAGGCGGCGACGAAACTGTCACCGGCACCCTGCTCCAGGGGCCGCACTCCGCTGTGGCGGGCCACTGCCTCGTCCACCAGCTCGTCCAAGCGCGCGACGGCGGACGTCATCGCCGCGCGGTCGGACTCCCAGCCCTCGACGGACCTTTCTGTGTCCGCCATGAGCAGGGTGACGGTGCCCGATGGGACTTCGGGGGCCCGCTGCTCGTCGTTCATGCGTCCACCGTCCGCAGCCAAAGCTCGCCCCCCGATAAAGACACCTACCTCACATTGTGGGCAACGGGGATGGCTCGCGTGCGTCCGGGGGGCCGGGCGTCAGTCGCGCCCCGGCCCCCCGGACCGCTTGGTTCAGGTGGTGATCAGCTGCGCGGAGGCCGCAGCCGAGGACCCCACTCCGTTGACGGCTCTGGCCGTGACGCGGTGCGTGCCGGGGCCGGCCGCCTTGTAGATGAAGGTGTAGACGCGCCGCGACGCGTCGTACGTGACCATCGAGGGGTCGACGACCGTCCCGTCGACCTCGAACCGCACGGAGCCGATGCCCGACCCGGGGTCTTCCGCCGAGGCCTCGACGGTGATGTCACCGGCGACGACCGCCACCGTGCCCCCGGAGGCGACCTTGGAATCCAGGACGTAGAGCCCAGGCTCGGGCCTGGTGATCGCCACCTGGGGAGCGCTCGTGTCGATGGTCCACCTGTGGGACGCCGGCGACTGATCGGTGTTTCCTGCAGCGTCTACGGCACGGACGTCGAACAGGTGCACGCCCTCGGCCAGGCCTGAGTAGCTCTTGGGCGACGTGCACGCGGCGAAGGGTGCACCGTCCAACCGGCACTCGAAGCGGCTTCCGGCCTCCGACACGCCGAACTGGAACACGGCGTCGGTCCCGGACGTGCCGGCCGGGGGAGCCGCAGTGATCGACGTCTCGGGAGCGACGGTGTCAACGGTCCATGTGCGCGACGCGGGCGACGCGTCGGAGTTGCCGGCGGCGTCCGAGGCCCGGACGCGGAACGTGTGGCTGCCCTCGGACAGCTCCGGATAGACGGCGGGGCTCGTGCACGGCTCGAATGCCTGGGCGTCCAGGGAGCACATGAAGTAGGTGCCCGTCTCCGTGGACGTGAACGCGAACGTCGCAGTCGCGGAACTGACGGTCCCGGAGGGCCCGGAGGAAATGGACGTGTTCGGCGCCACGGTGTCGACCGTCCAGGATGCCGCGGCCGGCGCGGAGTCGACGTTGCCGGCGGAGTCCGTGGCCCGGACCTGGAACGTGTGGGCCCCCTGCGTCAGCCCGGTGTAGTACCGAGGCGAAGTGCAGGACGTAAAGACCCCTCCGTCCAGTGAGCATCGGAAGGTGGAGCCGGCTTCGTCCGCCTCGAACTCGAAGGTCGCGCTCGTCGAGGAAGCGGCGGCCGGGGGCTTAGTGACGAGCAACGTATCGGGCGCCACGGTGTCCACCGTCCACTGCCTGGAGGCCGGTGTGGGATCGAGGTTGCCGGCGGCGTCCCTGGCCCTCACCGAAAGCGAGTGGCTCCCCTGGGCGAGGCCGCTGTACGTCTTCGGCGACGTGCAGGCCTGAAAGGCTGCGCCGTCCAAGGCGCACTCCAGCGTCGCGCCCGACTCGGTCGAAGTGAAGGAGAACGTCGCGGAGGCGGAGGCCACCGGGCCGATTGGACCGGACGTGATCTGGGTGTCGGGGGCGATGCCGTCCACGGTCCACCGGTGTATTGCCTCCGACGCATCGACGTTGCCCGCGGCGTCCATCGCCCTGGCGCGGAATGTGTGCGCGCCTTCCGAAAGCGACGTGTACGAAGCCGGAGACGCGCACGGGGCGAAGGGGGCCGCGTCCAGAGAGCACTGGAATGAAACCTCGACCTCGTTGGACCTCAACTCGAAGGATGCGGCCGACGAGTTGACCAGGCTCGCGGGACCCCCTTGAACGGTCGTGTCGGGGGCCGTCACGTCGGCGTCCCAGGTACGGGACGCCGGCGTGGCGTCGGTGTTGGCGTCCGCGTCCACCGCCCTCACCAGAAGCGTGTGGCGCCCCTCTTGGACGGTCAGGCTCAACGGGTTCGTGCAAGGCATGTAGGGAGCCGCGTCCAGGGAGCACTCGAAGGCGACCTCCGCCTCGTCGGACGCGAAGGTGAAGGAGGCCGACGTGGACGAGACCGCCCCGGCCGGGCCCGTCAGCAGCGTTGTGTCGGGAGCGACGGTGTCCGGGTCGAGCTGCCAGGTGTCGTCCAGCAGCGCCGACTCACCCTGGCCGCCGAAGACCACGATTTTCGCGCGTGCGGCGTCGTAGGCCATGGAGTGCTGGTACCGGCCGGGCGGCGACACCCCGGCAAGCCTTTCTTTCCACGAGATGCCGTCCCACTCCCACGTGCCCGTACCGGTACCCGGGACGCCGCCGTAGACCACGAGCCTCTTTCGCGAAGTGTCGAAAGCCATGCCGTGGTCCCGTCGCCCCGGCGGGGTGGGCGAGGAGGCGTGCCTGCTCCACTCCGTTCCGTTCCAGCTCCAGGTCTCCGACGACGCCTCGTCGCCGGTTCCGCCGCCGAACAGCGCCACCGATCCGGGCGGCCCGAACCAGGCCATCGAGTGGCCCCACCTCGCTGCCGGCGCGACCGCGACCGTGGGCTGGGTCCAGCTCGTACCGTCCCACTCCCACGTATCGCCTAGCGTCGCCGTGCCGTTCGTCCCTCCGAAGAGCACGAGGCGGCCCCTCGTCTGGTCGTATGCCATGGCGTGCGCGTACCGCGCCGGAGGAGATGTGGCCGGAGTTCGGTTGGTCCATGCCGTGCCGTCCCACTCCCAGGTGTCGTTGAGGGACGTAGTCCCGGACCACCCGCCGAACAGGATTATCTTTCCGCGGGACGAGTCGTAGGCCAGAGCGCCCCTGAACCGGGCGGGTGGTGAGACCGCCGCGGACAGGCTTCGCCAGCCGGTGCCGTCCCAGATCCAAGTGTCGTTGTGGGTGGCCGTCGCACTTCGGCCCCCGAAAAGAACTGTGTGGCCACGGGTGAGGTCGTAGGCCATGGCTGCGCCGGAGCGGGCGGAGGGCGACTGGAAGCCGAGGCGGGACCAGGACGAACCGGCAAGGCTCCAGGTGTCGCCCAGGTAGCCGGGGCTGGAACCGCCGAACGTGAGCAGCGCGGTCCGTGCGCTGTCGTAAACCAAGGCATGGCTCCCGCGCGCAGGGGGTGATGCCGTGGTGGTGACCTGAGCCCAAGAGGTGCCGTTCCACTCCCAGGTGTCGTTGCGGTAGCTGCCGTCGTGGCCTCCGAACAAAACCGTCTTGCCGCGTGAGGCGTCGTAGGCCATTGCGTGGCTCGCGCGTCCCGAAGGCTGGGCTCCGAACCGCTGGCCCCAGGAAGTCCCGTTCCACACCCAGGTCTCACGCATGTACCCGAACGGGACCCCCCAGCCGCCGAACATGACGACCTCCTGACGGCCGGCGTCGTAGCTCATCGAATGCGATCGCCTGGCGCCCGCGGGGGCTGCCGATTGCGTCCACGTCGTGCCGTCCCAGAGCCAGGCGTCCCCGAGCAGCCCGGTCGCAGTGGACTCGCCCCCGTACAGAACTACCTTCGAACGAGCGGCGTCGAAGGCCATGGCGTGCCAGATCCTGAAGTGGGGGGAAGTGGCCGGAGCGGCCGGGGTCCAGTTGGTGCCGTCCCACAGCCACGTGTCGCCGAACTGCGTCGTTGCGTTGCTCCCGCCGAACATGACGACGCGGCGTCTGGCCGAGTCGTAGGCCATCGCGTGGTTCGCGCGGGCCGGGGGCGAGGTTGCCGGCGTCAACTGCCGCCAAACCTGCCCGTCCCACTCCCACGTGTCACCCAGAGCCGTCCCGTTGCTCCCGCCGAACAGGACGGTCCGTCCCCGGTCGGAGTCGTAGGCCATGGCATGCGCGTCCCGGGCCGAAGGTCCGGCCAGGGGGCCCTTTTGCACGTAGGTGAACGATGCTCCGGCATGCGCCGGCTCCGCCAACACGTTCAGCGTTCCCAGAATTGCCACCGACACGGCGGCCGCAAGCATGCGGCGGCCTCCCCAGCGTCCGAACATGACCCGCTTCCTCCCTTGGACTCTGCTGCCCCGGTACCTCAGCCCGGCAGCGGCGCGTTTCCGTGCTCGGCAACCGTGATCTCGATCCCGAACACCTCCGGCCACGCCGCCCGCAGGGTTTCGTCCGACAGCTCTATGTGGTGGACGGTGATCCCGTGGTTCCGCGCGGCGGCGAGCAGCTGCTCCTCGCCGTCGGCGGACACGACCACCCCGCAGTCGCACCGCAGCCTCTTGACCATGACTTTGTCGTCCGGCTCAGGGGACGTAGACGTTGACGCCCGCCGAGACCGTGTTGTGAAGGCTGCCGCCGCCGGCGCCCGTGAAGGTGGCGTTCGGCGCCTGAAGCACCGCGACTGCCGTGGCGTCGCGCCAGGTGTGGACCGACTGGTGGAAGTAGGGCGGCGGGCTGCTGTACGTGGACATGTTCGGCGTCCCCGTGGCCACCCCCTCGACGCTGAACACCCACGTGCCCTGGGCGTTGGTGAAGGTCCCCGATGCCGTGGCGGTGTTGAGCGCGGGGTCGATCACGACCGAAGCCTCACCGTTGATGTAGGCGAAGCTGTTGGCCTCCTTGTTGCGAACCCACATGTAGACGTGCGAGTAGGGACTGCTGGACACCGTTGGGGGAGGTCCGGAGCTGCCGGCGGAGAATCCCAGATAGGCGTCCATGGAGAACTCGACCTTCGGGTCGGAGAACCTGGCGTAGAAGCGCAGGTACGGGACCTGGGCGCCGGCGGTGTAGCGGGCGGCGGTGGCCGGCGGGGCCCCCGCTCCCAGGACGGTGATTGCCAATGCGATCGCAAGTGCAAGCCTGACCCGCTTCATGGTTCCTCCCGTGCGTGTCCGTTGCGCGGCCGTTGCCCCAGCGCCGCATGCTGGGACCATAGGGGTGCGCGGTTGGCGTCCCGTTAGAGGAGCGTTAGAACGACGATGAGCCTGAAGGTTTGCCTGCTCGGCTCCCTGTCCGTCGAGGCGGACGAAGCCGTGCTGACCGACCGCGATCTGCCCGGCCCCCAGGGGCGGCTGCTGCTGGCCTACCTGGCTTCGGCCAGGCACAGGGCCGTCCCACGCGACGAGATCGCCGACCTGCTCTGGGGTGACTCGCCCCCGGCCTCCTGGGACAACGCCATTCGGGTGCTGATCAGCAAGCTGCGCTCCCGGCTGTCGTCGCTCGGGGTGGACGGCGGGGAGCTGCTCGTGGGGGCGTTCGGCTGCTACCAGCTGCACCTCCCCGAGGGGGCCGAGGTGGACCTGGAGACGGCCGCGTCGTCCCTGGACACTGCTCTGCGCGAGGCCGGCGACGGCAACCCGGACCGCGCATGGGCCCGCGCTTCGGCCGTCCGGGAGATCGCCTCAAAGCCGCTGCTGCCGGGCGAGGAGGGTCCGTGGCTGGACCGCATGCGCGGCGAGCTGCGCGACCTCGAGGTCCGGTCGCTGGAGCTGATGGCGAAGGCGGCACTGGAGTCCGGACGCGCGGACGACGCCCTGGACGCTGCCCAGCAAGCGCTGGACCTCGAGCCGTTCCGGGAGAAGGTCCTGGTGACTTTGTTGCGCGCGCACGAGGCGCGGGGCAACCCGGCCGAGGCGATTCGCGCCTACGACGCCTTTCGCGTGCTGCTCGCCGACGAGCTGGGGGTCGAACCCGGACAGGAGGCCCAGGCGGTGTACCTCCGGCTGCTGCGCGGCGATCCGCCGGATGCCGCGGCGGCCGTCCGGCCCCCGGTCACTCAGGGGAGCCTGCCTTCTCCTCTCACTTCCTTTGTCGGCCGCAAGTCCGAGCGCGAGCAGCTCGCGCAGTCCCTGGACTCCCACCGGCTGGTGACCCTGAACGGCCCCGGAGGTACCGGCAAGACCCGGCTGGCCGTACAGACGGCGTCGGACGTCGGCCCGCGCTTCGATCACGGGGTCGCCTTCGTGGATCTGTCCACGGTGACCGGCGGGGGCATGGTCGCGGACGCCTTGGCCTCCGCCCTTTCGGCCTCCTCCGCGGACGTCGATGCTCTCGTCCGCCGCCTGGCGGGACGCAGGGTCCTGATCGTCCTGGACAACTGCGAGCACGTCGTGGATGCGGCGTCTTCGATGATGCGGTCGCTGCTCGGGTCGTGCCCGGATCTCACGGTGCTGGCCACGAGCCGGGAGCCTCTGGGCGTGCCGGGGGAGTGCGTCTGGCCACTGCAGCCTCTTCCCCTGCCCACCGGCCCGGCAGAACCCGCGCTCGCCGAGGTCGACTCCGTGCGGCTGTTCGTCGAAAGGGCCCGGCTCGCCGCGCCGAAGTTCGATCCGGGACGCGAGGAGCTCGCGGACATCGCGTCGATCTGCCGGCGGGTGGACGGGCTTCCGCTGGGTATCGAACTGGCGGCGGCGAGGCTGTCGGCGATGTCGGTACGCGAGATCTCCGGACGGCTGGACGACCGGCTGGATCTGCTCGCGAGTCCGGACCGGGGCGCGCCCTCGCGGCAGCGCACGCTCGAGGCACTCCTTGATTGGAGTTACGACCTGCTGGATCCGGCGGAGCAGGGGCTCTTACGCCGACTGTCGGTTTTCCAGGGGCCCTTTCTGCTCGAGGGGGCCGAGGCGCTGGCCGCGGAACCGGACGGGCGTCCGGCATTCGACGTTCTTTCGTCGCTGGTGCTCAAGTCGCTCGTGTCGGTCGAGCCGAGGGGAGGCACTACCTGGTACCGGATGCTTGAGACCACCCGCCGGTACGCGACCTCCAAGCTGGATGCGGCAGGCGAGTCCGGGCCGGCGCGCGACGCCCACGGGCGCTACTTCGTGTCGGTGGCCGAGGACCTCATCGCCTCCCACCCTTGCGTCGTTGAGCCCCCGTCGAAGCTGTCTCGGCAGCTCGAGGACCTGCGCCGGCGGAAGCTCTCAGTCCAGCTGGACGACATCCTCGCCGCGATCGATCACACGCGGCGGCTCCGCAACCCGGACGGCGGACTGCTATATCTCGCGATCCTGTTCGGGCTCGCTCGCGGGACGCGCACCCGGGAGGCGCTTGACGTCCTGGACGATGCACTGGACCGGGAGCCCGGCGCCGACCCGCGCGTCGTAGCTCTCGCGCACCAGGCGGCGGCGTCGGTGGCGTCCGCCACGGTAGACTTCGCGGAGGCCCGGCGGCACCTGGATGCGGCCGAGCGCATATGCCGCGACGGCGCGAACCCCCACCTGCTTTCTCGGATCCTGCTCTCGAAGGCTTCCATCGCCGACGCCGCGGAGGAGTCCGCGGCGGCCGTCGGCGAGGCCTTGGAGGTCGCGCGTGGCAGAGGCGACGACGAGCTGATCGGACACTGCCTGGAGATCCAGGCGTCGCTGGCGGCGCATCGCGGGGACAGGACCGCCGGCGCCTCTTTGATCGAGTCGGCTCTGTCGGCGCACAGCCGGGCCGGCAACTCGGAGGCCGAGGCGGTGTTGCTGACCGGGCTTGCGTACTCCGACTCGGGTCACGGCCGGCTCGACCGGGCTCGGACGCGCGCCGAGCGGGCGCTGAGCCTGTCCAGAGCGCTGCACAATGCCCAGCTGAGCTTCCGATGCGGATACGCGTTGCTGCACATCCACCTTCTGACCGGCGACCCCCGCAGCCGGGCCCTTTACGAGGAACTTTGCTCGGTTCTCGGCTCGATGGAAAATGCAGACTCCGGCTCCCTTGCGTGGTCGACCGAGAGCCTGGCCGCCGCCGCTCTCGCGCTGGGCGACCTCACGCAGGCGAGAGACCTCGCGCGCACGAGCCTGAAGATCACCGTCGGAGCTCGCGGTCCCAGGTTTGCCAGCTTCACGACGCGCATGCTGGGCATCGTCCTTTGTCATCTGGGGGCCTACGACGCGGCGGACGACACGCTCAGGGAGTCGCTTCGCCTCGCCCGGGTGTACGACGACCCGGGACAACTGGTCGCCGCCGCTCTTGCTCTGATGGCGCTGTACGCGAGCGTGGGCCGCCGTCAAGAGGCCGAGGACCTCGGACGTGAGGCCGTCGACGCCGCGAGGGGGTCGGGCAACAGGTCTTTGCTGGCCGGGGCCCTTTCCGAGGTGGCAGTGCTTTGGGCATCGGCCGGCGACGCCGGATCGGCCCGCCGCTCGATCGCCGAGGCAATGAGCATCCACGCGCAGGTCCCGATGGCGATGCCGGCGCACCTTCTGTCCTGCTCGAAGGTCGAGGCTTTGGCGGGCGACGCTTCGGCAGCCCGCGCCAGGGCGGTCGAGGCCCTGTCCGCGTCCGCCGGGCTCGGGGTCTTCGATGCGGTCCGGGCGCTGGAGCGGATCGCGCGTATCGATGCACAGCAGGGACGTTTCCGAGCAGCGGCGGTTCTGTTGGGCGCGTCCACAGGATTCCGCGACCGGTCGTCGCAGCCCCTGCTCCCGTTTCCCCCCGAGGAGCGAGTGGAGGCCGAGGGGGCCGAAGCACAGGTTCGCGACGCGCTGGGAGCCGATGAGTCTGAAGTCGCCTGGAGTCAGGGCGAGTCGATGTCCATGGCGGAGGCCTCGACGCTCGCCTCGGAGGCGAGTGTGGATGCATAGACG
>DATLNZ010000110.1 GCA_035536535.1 Actinomycetota bacterium
CCTATCTCCGCGTGCTCGCGCAGGGTCCCGTAGCAAAAGCCGTAGCGGGGGTCTTCGTCGCTCGGGAGCCGGCTGACGATCCGGCACCCGTTCAGCGACCAGAAGCCCATGTGACTGGCTATCACCACGACGTTCGAACCCAGTTCGGCGGTCGGCTTCTCCGGGAAGACGTCCGCCCACCCCAAACGGACGCCGGCGAATGAGTCCAGTGCCTGCTTTGCAGTCTCCAGGTCGGACTCGCCGGTCCCGATCCGGACCCGGTGGACGTCCACGTTGTAGCCCTCGGGGTTCATCCTGCACAGTCCCAACGGCTCATAGGACAGGGGGGCCGACGCCAGACCGGACAAAAACTCGCGAATGGTCGCCTCGTCGGGTTTGGAAGACAGGAACACGCGACTCATCCTCCGGACGAGGTCTGGGCCTGCAGGCGCGCGGCGACCTGTTCGGCCAGCTCAACCGTGCGCTCCCACGGCTCGGACTCCCACGCCTGCCGCCGGGCAGCCAGAACCGCCTCACCATGCTTCGAAATCAAGACCTCGTGGGCACCGGAGATCCACACCCGGTCGGTGGGATCCAGATACCGGATCTCGGCAGGGTCGGCCGCGCTCAGAAGAGGCGCTGCGTCCAGATCTCCCGCGTACCCGCCCACAGCTCCCGCAGCAACCACCGCGAGTTGTTCGAGCGGCGCAGCGCCGCGGGCGGCATCGATCGCCTGAGCGATCCACCGGCCGGCGTCCTCGAAGTCCGCGGCCCGGGTGGCCAGCATCGCCAGGTTGAAGCTCGCTGCCGCGACTCCGTCGTTCCGCCCCTCCTGACGTGAGACGGCAGCCATGCGCACCCCCGCCTCCCTCGCGCGGGGAAGATCGCCGAGCTCCAAGGCCGCGGCACTGATCGTGCTCAGGGCCGGAGCGGCGCCCCTCACGTCGCCCAGGGCATCCGCGGCAGCCAGTCGCTTCTCGGCTATCTCGATCGCTCTCTGCGGCTCGCCACGGTGAAACGCGATAGTCCCCCGCAGGCTGAGGGCCGCAGCGCGGAGGTCCAGGGCCGCGGCTTCGTCGGACAGCCTCTCGCACTCCACAAGTGACTCCTCGGCCTCCGCCAGCCGTCCCCGCCGGGCAAACATGCCGGCTTGGTGCAGCAGCGCCTGCGCCTCGTGCAGCGTGTAGCCCCGTTCGTTCGCCTCGCGCCGGATCTCGCTGAACAACTCCATCGCCTCGTCGCCCTTCCCAGTGGTGTCAAGCGTGATCGCGCGACGCGAGCGCACGGCCAGCAACAGTCCCGGCGCGCCGTCAGAGACAAGAAGCTCAGCCTCGTCGAGAAGACCGATGTCTTCCGCTGCCGGCGCGTAGGGAGAAGCAATGCACATCAGCGCGATCGCCCGCCATCTGGGCGGAAGTTCAGATACGGCCAGAGCTGCCCGGGCCCCCTCCGCGGCCTCCTCGGCGCGTCCGGAGATGAGGTGCAGGTGTGCCGCGGCAGCGCCGAGAGCGGCGCGGCGCTCGGGAGACGGACCTGCATCGAGACACTGCGCGATCAAGGCCTGGCCCTGATCCCGGCTCCCGTTCTCGAACCAGGGCATGCAGAGCAGGACGAGATCCGTGGCCGCGGCGGGCTCTGTGGGTGCTCGTGCCGAAACAACGTCTGCCACGTCCGGAAAGACCGGCCTCGCCTCGGCCTGAACGTGCAGCTCTGGCGCGTCGGCACTGTGGCCGAACTGGTGCGTCAGGGTGGCCATACGGCGCGAGTCGACGAGATCCCGGTCGCGGTCGTCAAGCTCGCGGGCCATGAAGGCGCGGATCGTGTCCAGCAGTCTCACGCGGCCTTCTTCCACAACGATCAGGGACCGATCTCGCAGCCGAAGCAACGCGGCCATGGAACCGCCGGCCACCTCCGCCGCAGTCTCCAGCCGCCAGCGACCCAGCAAGCGTGTCATTCGAGCCAGCAGTTCCCGGTCCTCCGGCTTCAACAACTCGACGGTCCACTCCACGGCGGCCTCCAGCGTCCGGTGACGAGGCAGCGCGGTCCGGTAGCCGGTCGTGAGCAGAGCGAACCGGTCACGCAGTCCGGACACGACCTCCTCGGCCCCCATCTCCGCGACGCGAGCCCCCGCGAGCTCCAGAGCCAATGGGATTCCGTCCAGGCGCCTTGATATCTCCACCAAGGCAGCTCCGTCGCGCTGGACGTCGATTTCCGTTCCGCGAGCCTCGGCCCGGTCGACCAGCAACCGAACGGCTGGTGAGTCCAAGGGATCGCCGTCGGCCGCCGGTTCGACGGGCAATGGCGCAACCGAGACCACTCGCTCGACGGGCAGACGGATCGCCTCAAGCGAGGTGGCGAGGACCGTGGTGTGCGGTATGCGCGCGACAATCAGGTCGATCAGAGAGGCGACCGCGTCCAGGACCCGTTCGCAGCTGTCGAGGACGAGCATCGCGGGACGATGGGCGAGTGCCGCCAGGATGGCGTCCTCGGGTCCGTGTCCGGCCAGCGGACGGGCGCCGATCGCCGAGGCAACGGCCCCCAGCAGGTGGTCCGGTCCGGCAAGCGACGACAGTTCGGCGAAGTGCACCGTGCCGCCATATGTCGGCGCCGCCAGAGCAGCGGCCTCCAGCGCGAGCCGCGTCTTGCCGACGCCGCTTGGTCCGACGAGCGTCACGACCGACCCCTGCCGCAGCATCGGCACTACACGGTCGAGTTCGGACTCCCGTCCCAGCAGCGCCGTCGCCGGCAGGGGCAGACCGTAGTGCTGCCGGGCCGCCCTCAGGGGAGGAAATCCGTCCGGAAGCCCAGGCCCGGACAGCTGGAACAGGTCCACCGGCCCGTCGAAGTCGCGCAGGCGGTGGGGGCCGAGCGGACGCAGCCGGCACCCGTCCGGAGCCTCCGCGGCCGCTGCTTCGGTGATCAGCACCTGGCCCCCGTGTGCCAGAGCGGCGACGCGCGCGGCGCGATGGACTGCGAGTCCGGTGAAGTCGCCGTCCGGACGCCGCTGTGCCGGGCCGAGATGAAGACCCATGCGCACGAGCACCTGTGTGCCGTCCGGCCACTGTTCGGCTGCCAGCGCCCGTTGGCCGGCAGCGGCGAACCTCAGCGCCTCGGGGGGGTCGGAGAATGCCAGAAAGAAGGAGTCCCCCTCGGTGTGGATCTCCTCGCCCCCCGACTCGGAGACGCACCTGCGGATGACATCGCGGTGCTGCTCGAGCACCCGGTCGAAAGCTTCTTCGCCGAGGGCACGCAGCAGTCGCGTGGACCCCTGGATGTCCGTGAAGCAGAAGGTGAGCGCCTCCGCCATGGTCCCGAGTCTGCCACGGCCCCGTCAGGAACCGGTCACTCGAACGCGTCCGCGGCAGGAACCGCTGTCGCCACGGCGAACGTAGCCGCGCACTGCCTGTCACCCGAGGGAGATCCGCTACTGGGGAGGTTGGAAATGAAGCGTCTTGCCCTGCTGCCTGCTGTCGCACTTGCCTTGCTGGCGATCGCATCGCCCGCCAGCGCCGTCCGGGTCAACGACCCGACACCCACCGGCGCCTTCAGCGACTCCGGCAACGCGGGGTACGTGGAGGTCGACGAAAACGGCGCCCTGCGCGTCTGCAACGAGAACCCGAACACCCCAGCCGGAGACAGCGGCACCGGCTACGGGTGGGTCAACCCCAACGGCGAGGGGACCAGGCCGACGTACGGAAACAGCACCATCGGCGCGGGCGACTCAGACGGATCCGACGACGGCGACCCGGCCAACGGCAACGAGGCGAACGACTGCCCGTAAGGGCGTGACGTTGCAGGCGGGGGGCCCCACCGGCCCCCGCGCTCATATTCGGGACGGGGGGGCACCTTGAAGGCAGTCCGGGTCGCATTTCTGGTGATCATGCTGGCGTCACCTCCCAGCGCAGCGGTGGCGGCCCCAGGCGGACTGTCGCTGGGCGAGCCTCCATCCCTTAGCGGGACCGTCGTCAGCGAGGACTTCCGCCTCCGTCCCGGTGAGACCGTCCGCGCGAAGGGCCGGCTGCGCATCGTCGTGCAGAACACGGCCGATATCCAGGGTGCGCTCGTGGGCGACGCGGGACATCCGATTGAGATCGTCGCCCGCGGCCCCCTGGTCGTTCTCGGGCGGATCACGGGCGGAACCGGTGCTCCCGGCTCCCGTGGGGGCGACGTCGTCCTGAAGTCGCTCACTGGCGAAGTCCGGATCGAACCGGGCGACGTCGTGGCCTCGGGGGCCGGAGGAGACGCCACGAAGAAGTCGGCCGTGTCATCGGTGGCTGCAGCCGGCGGCGGCGACGGCGGCGACGTCACGATCGCCGGCTCGCCGGCCGTGGTTCGGGGAACGATCCGGCTTGGCGACGGGGGCCGCGGCGGCGACGCGAACTCCCTGCAGGCGCGCGCCGGTGACGGAGGAGACTCCGGGAATTTCGTTTACAAAGGGGACGTCGCCGCGATCCGGGACAGAATCGACGGGGGCCGCGGAGGCGCCGGGGGCTCAGGACGCGCCGCAGCATCGAACCCTGCACAGAGCCCGGCAACGTCCGACACCTGCACCGCTTCCCCGGCGGTGAGCTCGGCACGGTCCGGAAACCCGGCTCCCCCCGCAAAGCAGCCCGCGGACGGATCCGCAGGCACGTCGTCTGCCGCATCTGGGGGGAACGGAGCGGCCGGGGCGGCGGGCCGCAATGGACCCGGTGGCGCGTCCGGGAACTTCACTCCCCTGGGCGCCGGCAACGGAGCCAACGGCGGCGACGCCTGCCCGGGCGGCACCGGTGGCGACGGAGGCCGCGCTCAGGCGATCGGCGGCGCCGGAGGAGACTCGGCATTCGGAACCGGCGGCGCAGGTGGTGACGCCACCGCTGTCGGAGGCACGGGCGGAAGCGGAGGCCGTGGCGGCGCAGGGGGCGCCGGCGGTCGCGGGGGCACGGCCGTCCTGGCTTTGGGCGGCAACGGAGGCAACGGAGGAAACGGGGGCCCAGGAGGACTCGGGGGCAACGGCGGAGATGCGTGCGCCGAGGGCGGCGCGGGAGGAATCGGGGCGGCCGGTAACGGGCCTGCGGGCACCGCCACGGCGACACCCGGGGCCGCCGGCGCGCCGGGAGCGGCGGGTCCGGCGGGAGTCGCCGGTCCGGGCGGGACGAGCGCACTGAACGCCACCAACGGGGCCCCCGGCCAGCCGGGTGCGGCCGGCAGCGCGGGGCAGCCCGGGACGGCCGGCGCGGTGACCCCCGCGCCCTGCCTGGCCGCCATCCAGGTGAGCACCGACCCGTACACCGGCGGCAGCGGACAGCACCAGACGGAGGTCGAGCCGGACTCCTTTGCTTACGGGTCCACGATGGTCTCGGCCTTCCAGGTGGCCAGGATCCACAACGGCGGGGCCATGAACGTTGGGTGGGCGACGTCCAAGGACGACGGCGCCACATGGTCGCGCGGGTACCTGCCGTCCATCACCAAGCTCGCCGGAGGTCCGTGGGACCGGGCCAGCGACCCGGTTGTCGCCTACAGCGCGCGGGACAACGTCTGGTTTGTACAGACGCTGGGAATCGAGGCGACTTCGGGAGTGGCCGGACGGGTGGTCCTCGTCAGCCGCTCAGCCGACGGCGGCACCACCTGGGGGCCCCCGGTGACCGTCGCGGGCGGCCCGACCAAGAGCCTGGACAAGAACTGGATGGCCTGCGACAACACACCGGCCAGCCCGTACTACGGCAACTGCTACTCCACGTGGGACGACCACGGCGCCGGCAACCGCATGGAGATGAGCACGTCCACCAACGGCGGGCTCGCGTGGGGGCCGGTCCTGCGGCCGGCGGACAACGCGGGAGGCCTTGGTGGCATCCCGCTCGTCCAGCCGGACGGCGACGTCGTCGTGACCTACTCCACGGGGTGGTCGCAGGTGCGTGCCTTCAGCTCGACCAACGGTGGCGCTTCCTGGGGGCCGAGCATGCTGGTGTCCGCCGCCTCCTACCGCGCCCCGAGCGGCCTGCGGGCGCCGCCTCTGCCGACGGCCGAGGTCGCCGCCGACGGAACGATGTACGTCGCCTGGCACGACTGCCGGTTCCGCAGCGGCTGCAGCGCCAACGACATCGTGCTGAGCAAGTCCATCGACGGTACGACGTGGACGGCCCCCGTCCGGATACCGATCGACCCGACGGACAGCGGCATCGACCACTTCATCCCCGGACTGGCCGTGAACCCCGCGACCTCCGGGTCCGGCACGCACCTGTTCGTGGCGTACTACAAGTACCCGGTGGCGTCGTGCACCTCGACTGCTTGTCTGCTGCAGGTCGGCTTCGCATCGTCCGCGGACGCCGGGGCGACCTGGACGTCGTCGACCCTCGAGCCGGCGTTCCCGCTTGCCTGGATCTCCGACACGACCCAGGGACGGATGGTCGGCGACTACATCTCCGCCTCGTTCCTGGGCAGCGGACGCGTTCTGCCTATCTGGTCGCACGCGTACGCCCCGCAGGGAACGGACTTCGACCAGGGCATGGAGTCGATCCTCGGGGGCCTGTCCATTCCTCCCACGTCGGGCACACCCGCGGAAGCGGGAGGCATGGTGTCCGCCGGAACCGGTTCGCCGGCCCCGGCGGACCCCCCCACCCAGAAGTAGTCCTGCACCGGGGCGGCTAGACCCCCGCGTATGCCTCCTCGAGCTTGGCGAGGTCGAACTTCTTCATGGTCAGAAAGGCCTGGGTCACACGCGCCCGCGTGGCTTCGTCGGACTCCTGCATCATTCT
>DATLNZ010000111.1 GCA_035536535.1 Actinomycetota bacterium
GGCCGCACCATAGGTCTGCGCGTGCACCTGCCGGTCGCGCAGGCGCCTGTCGCCGGACAGGTCCACCACCTTCGACCCCCGAGCGGCCAGTGCTTCACCGGCGGGCGCCGCCGCACCGTGGGGCAGCGCGAGGAAGGCGACATCCAGCTCGGGGGCCAGCTCGGGGCCGGGCGGTGACAGCTCCAGGTCCCGCAGGGAGGGCAGGTGTCCGAACACGTCGCCGACGCTGGAGCCGGCCGACCGGGAGCCGGCGGCCCACACCACTTCCATGGCGGGGTGTCCGGCCAGGTAGCGCAGGAGCTCGGCCCCCGTGTATCCGGAGGCTCCGAAGACGCCGACGCGCAGCCGCTGAGAAGTCATACGAATCTATGAATATACATGCAGCGGGCTGCGGATGCGGTGCTAGCAGCCGCGCCGGCCGGCCTACCTGGTCTCGCCTCCGAGCCGGTCCCTGACCGCCGCCGCGGCGTTCTCTCGCGCGGCGTCGGCTTCCTCGTCGGTGAGCGTGCGGTCGGGCGCACGCAGGGTGAGGCGGAACGCCAGGCTCTTGCGGCCGGGAGGGGCGTGCTCTCCCCTGTAGACGTCGAACAGCGCTACCGACTCCAGGTTCGGGCCTGAGGCCAGGGCGATCACGCGCTGGACCTCCCCCGCCGGCACCTCCTCGTCCACGAACAGGGCAATGTCTCGCCGGACCGACGGAAGGCGCGGTACGTCCGTCACCTGCAGGCTCGTGGGAGCCACGGCCAGAAGGACCCCGACGTCCAGCTCCGCGACCGCAACGGGTCCCTCCAGGTCGAAGGCCCGCCGGACGCTGGGGCGGACCTCTCCGAACCTGCCGGCGACGGCTCCGTCCAGCATCACGGTTGCCGAACGTCCGGGGTGGAACGGCAGCCAGTCGCATGGACCGAGCTCGAAGCTGCGGATGCCAAGCTCCTCCAGGACGTGCCCGGCCAGCCCCTTTGCGTCCAGGGCGTCCACCGGCCAGGAGTGCTGGTCCCAGCTGGCGTGCTCGACGGTGCCGGACAGGGCCACGGCCACGTGCGTTCTCTCCTCCGGCAGTTCGGCCCCCGCCGGCCACCCGGCGAACACGGTCCCGGTCTCGAACAGGCGGGCGTCGCGCGACCCGCGGGCTGAATTCCTCTGCAGCGCACGCATTAGTCCGGGGATCAGCGACGGTCTCAGGATCGACTGGCCCGCCGTCATCGGGTTGCTGACCTCCAGGTAATCCGAACCTCCCAGCGCCGCCTGCACGTCGTCGTCCGGGACGAACGACGGCAGCGTCGCCTCCGTCAGCCCGGCGCCAAGCAGGCAATCTCGGACCCGGCGGCGCAGCACCTGCTCGCGGCTGAGATAGCCCCTCAGGCCCCGCGGCACGCGGGAAGGGATCCTGTCGTAGCCGTGCAGCCGGGCGACCTCCTCGATCAAATCGATCTCCCGCTCGAGGTCCACCCTCCAGGAGGGCACGCTCACCTCGACCTCGTCGCCGCGGCCGCGCACCTCGCACCCGAGGCCGGTCAGAAGGCGGTCCGCTTCGTCGGAGGGCACGTCTGTGCCGAGCACCGTCTCGATCCTGGACCGCCTCAACCGTACCGTCGGACGTTCCGGCAGCTCCCCGGTGTCGAGCTCTCCCCGCGCGATGGTGCCGGAGGCCCACAGGCGCATGAGCTCGGCGCAGGTTGCGGCTGCCCCGGGGGCGATGCCGGGGTCGGTTCCGCGCTCGAACCGGTGGGAAGCTTCGGTCTTCAGACGCAGGCGGTTGGACGTCCGGGCGATGGTCAGCGGGTCGAAGTGCGCCGACTCGATCACGACCCGCCGGGTCGTATCCCCCACCTCGGCCTCCGCGCCCCCCATGACCCCCGCGATGGCCTGTGCTCTCGCGCCATCGGCGATGACGAGGTCGCGCCGGTCCAGGTGGCGGTCGGCCCCGTCGAGAGTGACGATGCGCTCGCCTTCCGATGCCCACCGGACGACGATCCTGTGCCCTTCGAGCCGGTCCAGGTCGAAGGCGTGCAGCGGCTGCCCCGTGAGCAGCAGGACGTAATTGGTGGCGTCCACGAGGTTGCCCAGGGGACGCATGCCGCAAGCCGACAGACGCGACTGGACTGCGATGGGAGACGATCCCCACGCCACGTCCTCCACGACCCTCGCCACGTAGCGCGGACATGCGTCCGGCGCCTCGACGTGCACCGCCGCCAGGCCGGACACGTCGCCGCCCTCCTCGGCCACGCCGGACATGACCGGCATGAGCTCCGCATCGAAAAGCACTGCGACCTCGCGCGCGATTCCGAAGACCGACAGCAGGTCGGGACGGTTGGCGGTGACGTTGAGGTCCAGGATCTCGTCACGGAGGCCGAGAAGCTCGACGACGTCGGCGCCCACGGGGACGGCGGGGTCCATGACGAGGATCCCGCTGTGGTCCTCGCCCAGACCCAGTTCCCGTGCCGAGCACAGCATTCCGTGCGACTCGAGGTCCCCCGGCATCCGCCGGATGCCGATGGGCACGTCCAGCGTGGTGACCCTGGCCCCCGGGGCGGCCCAGGGAACCACGTCTCCGGCCCGGAAGTTGCGGGCTCCGGCCACCACCTGAAAGACGCCCGCCGGACCGGCGTCCACCCGCGCGACGACCAGCTTGTCCGAGACAGGGACCTCGGCTACCTCGAGCACCTTGGCCGTGACGATCCCGGACACGTCGTGGCCGACGTGATGGATCGCGTCGAGGCCGGTGCCGGAGAAAGCGAGCTGCTCTCCGACCTCCTCGGCGGAAGCTCCCACGTCCACCAGCTCCCGGAGCCAGGAGACTGGCACCCTCACGACGTCACCGGGATCCCTCGGAACTGGTCGAGGAACCGGACGTCGGCCTCAAAGAACAGGCGCAGGTCCGCCACGCCGTAGCGGATCATCGCCACCCGCTCGATGCCCATGCCGAAGGCGAACCCGGTGTAGCGCTCGGGGTCGATCCCCACGTTCACGAGCACGTTCGGGTCGACCATCCCCGCACCCCCGATCTCCAGCCAGCCGCTGGCGCACTGGCTGCATCCCGTGCCCCTGCACAGTGGGCAGCTGACCTCGAGCTCCGCGGACGGCTCGGTGAACGGGAAGAAGTGGGGGACGAGCCTTATGCGGGTCCCGCGCCCGAAGGCGCCCTCCGCGAAGGCCTCGAGCGTTCCCCTGAGGTCCGCCATCGACAGGCCCTCGTCCACGGCGAGCAGTTCTATTTGGTGGAACATCGGCGAGTGGGTGGCGTCGGCCGTGTCGCGTCTGAAAGTTCTGCCCGGACACACGACGTAGATCGGCGGGGTTCTGGACGACATCACCCGGACCTGCACCGGAGAGGTGTGGGTGCGCAGCAACCCCGGGGGGCCGCCGTGGGGGTTCGGGACGTAGAACGTGTCCATCTCACTGCGGGCCGGGTGGTCGGGCGGCGTGTTCAACGCCTGGAAGTTGTTCCAGTCCGTTTCGACCTCAGGTCCCTCAGCGACCTCGTAGCCGAGCCCCACGAAGACGTCCTCCAGGGACCTCGTGACCTCTGTCAGCGGGTTCGGCGCACCGCGCGGCGGACGCCTTCCGGTGAGAGTGAGGTCGAGCCGGTCCGTGGCGAGCAGGACCACCTCCCGCTCGCGCTCCAGCTGCTCGCGCCTGGACCTCACCGCCTCCTCGACGTCCTTGCGGAGGGCGTTGGCGGCCGGACCGACCACGCGCTTGTCGGCGTCCTCGAGCCCGCGTATGCCTTTCAGGATCTCGTTGACGCGTGCCTTGCGTCCCACGAACCTCACGGACACCTCTTCCAGTTCCTCGGTGGATCCGGCGGCCGCGACGTCCGACATCGCAGACTCGCGAAGCCGGGCGAGCTCGTCCATCAAACTGCTCATGCGGCCCCCGGTTCCGGCGGCAGCGTGAAGGCGAATGCCGACCCGGCGCCGATCTTTGACGTCGCCGTCAGGTGTCCGCCGTGCACCTCGATCAGGCGCTTGCTGATGTACAGCCCCAGTCCGGTCCCGGAGGGGCTGCCGGCACGCTCGCGCCGGACGAACTTGCGGAACAGTCCCGGCAGTTGGGCCTCCGGGATTCCCTCGCCTTCGTCCGAGACGGTGACCTCCACCCCCGCACCGGCCGCGCGGGTGCGGATCGTGATCTTGCCCTTCTCCGTGTACTTCAGGGCGTTCTCCACGAGGTTGGTCAGGACCTGCGCCACCTTGTCGGCGTCGGCTATGACGGAGGGCACCTTGCCTATCGGGTCCAGTTCGACGGAATGGTTTTCCGACCGGGGGCCCAGGTCGCGCGCGACCCTCGCCGCCACTTCGGAGACGTCCACCGGCTGCAGACGAAGCTTGAGGCGCCCGCTCTCGAGCCGGGAGATGTCCAGCAGCTCGTCGAGCAGCCTCTTGACCCGGTCGGCGTCCTGGTTGACCGCGCCCAGAAAGCTCTTTTTGTCGTCGTCGGAAAACAGGTCCCAGCGCTTCAGGATCATCTGCGTATAGCCCTTGATGGACGTCAGAGGGGACCTGATCTCGTGCGATACCGTGGAAATCAGCTCCACCGTTCGCAGGTCCATCCTGCGCTGCGCGCGGGCGTCGCGAATGACGCAGACCACCTGCCGGACGACTCCACGTTCGTCTTTGACGTAGGAGCACCTCATGCTGACGGGCAGCCACGACCCCGAGGGGCGGACCAGTTCGTACTCGCGCTCCGGCAGCCCTTTGGACATCTCTGCCCGGCGCCCGACCGGCAGGCACTCGCCGGCATCTCGGCCCGAAGAGTCACGCAGAGTCATGAAGTTCACGCTCGGCTTCCCGACAGCCTCCTGTCGCGAGGTCGCGAGAAGGGCCTCCGCCGCACGATTGAGCCACGCAATGCGGCGGCCCTCTCCGACGACGACTACGGCGTCTGGAAGCGACTCCAGGACCTGATCCGGCAGGCCCATCGTCTTGGGGAAGCCGGCTAAGCCGGCGCGTCCTGCGATTCGGAGGCGGACCGCGCCACGGTGACCAGAGCCGCGAACGCCTGGGGCTCGTGGACCGCCAGCTCGGCGAGCATCTTGCGGTCGACTTCCACCTCCGCCGCCTTCAGGCCGGAGATGAACTGGTTGTAGGACATGCCGTTGATCCGCGCCGCGGCGTTGATCCTCTGGATCCACAGCCTGCGGAAGTCGCGCTTGCGGTTGCGCCTGTCCCTGTAGGCGTAGTGCAGGGAGTGCGCCACCTGCTCCTTGGCGGCCTTGTAGTTCTTGCCCCGGGACCCGTAATAGCCCTTCGCCAGCCCCATCACGGTACGGACCTTGTTGCGGTGCGCAGCCCCTGATTTCGCGCGCGTCATCGCCGGTCTCCTTTCTGCGGTCCAGGCTGCCGGGTGCTACTTGCCGAGCAGCTTCTTGATGGTTGCGGCGTCGGGCTTGGCAAGGGCTTCGGCGCCCTTCAGCCGGACCTGCCGGGATTTGCTCTTTGACTTCATCAGGTGGGCGCCCCAGGCCTTTCTGGCCATGACCTTGCCGGACCCTGTGATCCGGAAGCGCTTCGCTGCCCCCTTATTTGGCTTCATCTTCGGCATGTGCGCCTCCCGTCCTTGCAGGGTCTTTTGTGCGTTTCACCGGCGCGAACATCATCGTCATGTTGCGCCCGTCCAGCTTCGGATACTGCTCGACCACCGCCACTTCATGCAGATCCTTCGTCAACTGCTGAAGGATCTTGTTGCCCAGATCCGTGTGAGCCATCTCGCGGCCCCTGAACCACACGATCGCCTTCACCCGGTTGCCCTGGCCCAGGAACTTGATCATGTGACCCTTTTTGGTCTCGTAGTCGTGGGTCCCGATCTTCGGCCTGAACCGGATCTCCTTCACCACGACCGACGACTGCTTTTTGCGGGCCTCCTTGGCTCGGATCGACTCCTGGTACTTGAACTTGCCGTAGTCGAGGATCCGGCAGACGGGCGGCTCGGCCGTGGGTGCCACCTCGACCAGGTCCAGGTCCAGTTCCTCGGCCATGGCCATGGCATCGACCGTCTTCAGCACTCCCAGCTGGTCGCCGTCCGGTCCGATGACCCTGACTTCGTTCGAGCGGATGCGTTCGTTGACCCTGTGCTCAGCACTGCTGCGCCGATCCTGACTTATGCCGCATCACTCCTTTTCGCGCACAAAAAAAGCGGACCAGAGGGGTCCGCCAGAACACACCTACGAGGTGTGTCTCCAACCCGCGGTCCGACGAGCGGCCGAAGGTGAGGGGCTGCGGCCCCTGCTTCAAACAACACGGATCAGTCTAGCCGTGGCGGCCGTGCGGTGTCGAGGCTAGGGAACGATCTTGGACAGGGGCAGCTCGATGATGTCCTCGGCCCCCTTGGCCTTGAGCTCCGGGATGAGCAGATTGATCTGGGACTTCTCCACGACCGTCTCCACCGCGTAGAAGTCGCCCCCCGCCAGGCGAGACACCGTCGGCGCCTTCATGGACGGGAGCAGGCCCAGGACCCCGTCAAGCCTGGATCCGGCCACGTTGAGCTTCACGAGGACCTTCCCGCGGGCCCGGACGGCCCCGTCCAGGAGGATCTGAAGTTCCTGGATCGCCTGACGCTTGGCGGGGTCCTCCATCGCCTTGGGGTTGGCAACCAGGACCGTCCACGACTCCATCAGCGTGTCGATGATCTTCAGGCCGTGGCGTCGCAGGGTCGATCCCGTCTCCGTGTTGTCCACGATCGCGTCGACGATCTCCGGGACCTTCGCCTCCGTCGCCCCGTACGAAAGGACGACCTTAGCCGGGATCCCGAGCCGCTGGAAATAGCGGGTGGCGAGACCGGGATACTCAGTGGAGACCCGGAGGTCCGGCGGGAGCTTGCCCGGGTGGTCGATTCCCGACTCCGCGGACACCGCCAGGACGATGCGGATGGGCGAGGGCGTGTTCTTCGAGTAGTGCAGCTCCGTCACCTCGACGACCCCCGCCTCGCGCTCGGCCACCCAGTCCTGACCGGTGATGCCGAGGTCGAACCTGCCCTCCTCCACGTAGGTCGGGATCTCCTGTGGACGCAGGATCGACACCTCCGCTACCCGGGGGTCCTCTATCCACCCGTGGTACTGGCGGTCGGAGGTGCGCCTGACGCTGAGGTCGGCGGCCTCGAACAGGGCCAGGGTCGCCTGCTCGAGGGACCCCTTCGGAATGACGATCCTCAGCATCCGGCTACCACTCGGGCACGAGAGGCCGGCCGTACTCGTCTTCGAGCCGGACGACGTCGTCCTCGGTCGTGTACCCGTAAGCGATCTCCAGGACCCTGCCCGCGGCCCCGGTGGAGATGATCCTGTGGGGCCGCTCGGCCGGGACCATGAACTCGTCTCCCGGGCTGGCGTCGGTCACTTCGTCGCCGATCTGCACGCGGAGCCCGGCGTCGAGGATCACCCACAGCTCGTCGCGGAGTTGGTGGTACTGCAGCGACGTCCTCTGTCCCGCCTGCACCTCGATGATCCTCACGCTCGCCGGCTGGTTGAGGGTGAAGGTGCTGACCCTGCCCCACGGCTTGTCCAGGATCAAGAGCCGCCCTCCTTTTGGATGCGCTCGAGAAGAGTAGCCGTCTCTATGGCCGTCACAGCCGCGTCCCATCCAGCGTTGCCCACTTTGCCGCCGGCGCGGTGCATCGCCTGCTCCAGCGTGTCGGTGGCGAGGACGCCGAAGACCACCGGGACACCGGTGTCGGTGGACACCTGGCCGATGCCCCGCGATGCCTCCTGCGCCACCAGGTCGAAATGGATCGTCTCGCCGCGAATGACGCAGCCGAGCGCGATGACGGCGTCGTACCTGCCCGAGACGGCCAGCGAACGGCACGCGACCGGAAGCTCCCTGGAGCCCGGGACCTCCGCCCACGCGATGTCTTCCGGACGGACCCCGTGCCGCGACAGAGCCTCCCGGCACCCTTCGGCGAGGCGCGAGGTGATCAGGTCGTTGAACCGCGCCGTGATCACGGCGATGCGAAGTCCGGAGCCGTCGAAGCCGCCGGTGACTCTCATACGGTGTCCTCCAGGTCCAAAAGGTGGCCAAGCTTGTCCCGCTTGGTCCGCAGATACGCGATGTTCTGCTCCGTCGGCGCCGTCTGCAGGGGCACGTTCTCGACGATGCTCAGCCCGTAGCCTTCGATCCCGGCGCGCTTGGCCGGGTTGTTGCTCATGTACCTCATGGTCGTGATGCCCAGGTCGACGAGGATCTGGGCGCCGATCCCGTAGTCGCGCAGGTCGGCCGGGAACCCGAGGTGCTCGTTGGCCTGGACCGTGTCCATCCCGGACTCCTGGAGCTGGTACGCCTCGAGCTTGTGCCTCAGCCCGATGCCGCGGCCCTCGTGTCCGCGGATGTAGACGAGCACGCCCTCCCCCTCCTCGCCGATCTTCTGCAGTGCCAGCCTCAGCTGCGAGCCGCAGTCACAACGAAGGGAGCCGAAGACGTCACCCGTGAAGCACTCCGAGTTCACGCGGACCAGCACGTCCTGCTTGCCGTCCGGCTTCCCCATGACGAAGGCGACGTGTGTACGGCCGTCCACGAGCGACTCGTAGGAGTAGGCGTGGAATGTGCCGAAGGGGGTCGGGATCTCGGCGTGGGCTCCGCGGCGCACGAGCTTCTCTGACCGGCGCCGGTACTGGATGATCTGGGCGATCGACACGATCGCCATGCCGTGCTCCTCCGCGAACTCCTGCAGCTGCGGAAGCCGCGAAGTCGTTCCGTCTTCGTTGAGCACCTCGCAGATGACTCCGCAGGGGTACAGCCCCGCCAGCCTCGCGAGGTCCACCGAGGCCTCCGTGTGACCGGCCCTGCGCAGCACTCCCCCCTCCCGGGAGCGGAGCGGGAACACGTGTCCCGGGCGGATGAAGTCCTGGGGGGCCGAGGACTGGTCCACCACCTTGCGGATGGTGACGGCTCTCTCCTGGGCGGAGATGCCGGTGGACACGCTGCGGTGGTCGATCGAGACCGTGAACGCCGTTTCGTGCGACGACGTGTTGACCGCCACCATGGGCTCGATGTGCAGCTCGTCGAGTCGTTGCGGGTCGCAGGGGAGGCAGACCAGCCCTCGGCCGTGACGAACCATGAAGTTGATCGCCTCCGGCGTCACGAGCTCGGCAGCCATCGTCAGGTCGCCTTCGTTCTCACGGTCCTCGTCGTCTACGACGATCAGCATCTCGCCTGCCCTGATCCTGCCGATGGCCTCTTCCACGCTCACGAATGGCATGCGTCTCTCGTCCTTTCGTCTACAGGTACTGCTCGTTTTGTTGCCCAGGAATCGCGGCAGCGAACGTCAGAAGCCGCTCGACGTACTTGGCGAGGATGTCCACTTCGAGGTTCACGGCGTCTCCCGGCCCCCGGAAACCGAGGGTGGTGGCACGCAGCGTGTGGGGAACGCAGGCCGTCTCGAACGTGTCGCCGGCCATGCCGGTGACGGTGAGGCTCACGCCGTCCACCGTCACGCTGCCTTTCTCCACGACGTAACGCATGAGGTGCGGTGGAGCTTGGATGCCGAGGCGCCTGCCGTCGCCCTCGTCGTCCGCGCGCACGACGGCTCCCACGCCGTCCACGTGCCCCTGCACCACGTGGCCCCCCATCTCCGAGCCCGCGCGCAACGGCCGCTCGATGTTCACCTCGTCGCCCGGACGGCGACGCCCGAGCGTCGTGCGCTCCAGCGTCTCGTGGGAGACGTCAAAGCGGCAGGCGCCGTCGCCGTGCGCGGCTACAGTCAGGCAGACCCCGTCCACGGCCACAGACGCACCAAGGGCTGCTTTATCGAGCCCCGGGCCGCTCACCCACAGCACTCCGGGTGACGCAGCCGTGATGCGTCCCCTTGCCTCGACTATTCCCGTGAACATCAGCAGCCCTCCACCACGGCGTCCACGCGCAGGTCCGGTCCGACACGCGACACCCGCTCAATGCGCAGCCGCGTGGCGTCGGTGAGGGTCTTGGCCCCCACGGACAGGACCCCGGCTGCGTCGCCTCCGATGAGAAGCGGAGCGCAGTAGACCACCAGCCTGTCCACGAACCCCTCGTGCAGAAGGGACGCCGCCAGAGTGGGGCCGCCCTCACAGAGCACGCTGCAGACGCCGCGCTCGCCCATCGACCGCATGGCGTGCGGCAGGGACACGCCGGCTTCGGCTGCCTCGACTACCTGGACGTCGGCACCCACGGCTCGCCACTCCTCCAGCCGGCCGGCAGGGACATGGGTCGTCGTGACGACCAGCAGCGGTGCGCGGCCGTCGAAGACCTTCGCGTCCGGACGGGTCCGGCCGCTGGAGTCCAGCACTACACGCAGCGGCTGGCGGCCCCCGTGGCCCGGCATCCGGCACGTGAGGGACGGGTCGTCGGCCTCGACCGTCCCGGCACCGACTACGACGGCGTCCGCGCGTGACCTCATCTCGTGGACCTGTGACCTCGCTGCCGGGCCGGTGATCCACCTGGACGACCCGTCCGCTGCGGCGACCTTGCCGTCGAGGCTGGATGCCATCTTCAGGGTGACGTGCGGACGTCCGAGCTTCACCCACGTCGCGAACGGCTCGATCAGCCGGGCCGCCTGCGCGCGCCGCACCCCGGTCCGGACCTCAACCCCCGCTGACCGCAGTGTCCGGAGGCCGCGTCCGCGGACGGCCGGGTTGGGGTCGCGCATGGCGGCCACGACTCTCGCCACGCCGGCGGCGGCCAGCGCCTCGGCGCAGGGGCCGGTGGCGCCGGTGTGGCCGCAGGGCTCCAGCGTCACGTAGACCGTGGCTCCCCGGGCGCCCTCCCCCGCCTGACGCAGGGCCACGACCTCGGCGTGAGGGCCGGGCGAGGCGGTCGTAGAACCCTCGCCCACCACCCGGCCGCCCGCGACCACCAGCGCGCCCACGGGGGGCCGCGGGGAGGTGAGTCCCTCCACGGTGCGCGCGAGGGCCAGAGCCCGGTCCATCCACTGTGCGTCTGTCATCGCGTCACCGCTTCGGGACGCAGACGGCAAGCCGGACTGCGCGCGCGGACGCGCAGCAACGGCAGACCGCCTTCTTTCATCCGGACTGTGACCGTCGGCTCCGGAATCTCACCGGATCGGGCCCCGGCGTGAGCCGGGGCTTCGCGGGCTGTACCGCCGGTGGGGACTTTCACCCCGCCCCGAAGGCAATCGTGTCAGTTGGACTGTCAAGGTTACCCGACGCGCGGCCCCACCGGACGTTGCCGGTGCGCGGCGGCGTCCGGGGTTATCTATCCGGCAGCGCGGCCAGGGCGGCCGCGCTGCCGGCGGGGTCCGGCGCCGCGAAGATCGAGGAGGCCGAGACGAGGACGTGGGCTCCGGCCTCCAGAGACTGCCGCCCCGTGTCCAGCCCGACTCCCCCGTCGACCACGAGCTGCACCTTCAGTCCCCCGGCGTCGATGCGCTCCCGGAGCACGCGCAGCTTCGGCAGCACGGAGGGAATGAACGCCTGGCCGGAGAAGCCGGGGTTGACGCTCATCATCACGAGGTGATCCACCATCTCCAGGTGAGGGATCACCGTCTCGGGGGCGACGTCCGGGTTCACCGCAAGCCCGGCGCCGAGGCCGGCGTCGGCGATCTCGGCGAGAAGGCGTCCTGCATCGTCGGCGGCCTCCGGGTGGAACGCGATCCGCGCCGCTCCCGCCTTGGCATACCAGCGCCAGGTCTGCGATGGGTTTTTGATCATGAGATGGACGTCCTGGGGGAGCTCGGAGAACGAAGCGATGGCCTCCACGATCATCGGGCCGATCGTGAGGTTCGGAACGTAGTGGCCGTCCATCACGTCCACGTGCCACCGCACGGAGTGGGGCGCGACGGCGGACAGCGACTGCTCGAGCCGCGAGTAGTCCGCTGCGATGACCGAGGGCGCGATGTCTGCCATCAGCCCTCCTGCCGCCTGATCCTGGCGATGAACATGCCGTCGGTCCCGTGGACGTGCGGAACCAGCTGAAGCCAGGGCCCCTGCCGCCAAGTCGGCCTCGGGATCTCGGGGTGGACCGGCTCGATCACAAGGTCCGGGCGCGAATCCATCAGCGACTGGATCTGGTCCACGGTCTCCGCGGCGGTCACGGTGCAGACAGAGTACACGCAGGCACCTCCCGGCCCCAGGAGTCCGACCGCCTGGTTCAGGAGCCGGGACTGCAGCCTCGCGCACCTGGCCACGTCGTCGGGCGTCACGCGCCACCGGGCCTCCGGACGCCGGCGCAGGACCCCGAGTCCGGAGCAGGGGGCGTCGACCAGGACCCTGTCGACGCCGGGCGCGACCGGGGGTGCCGTGGCGTCGGCTCGCACGACCACCACCCGGGCGCCGACTCCCATCCGGGAGCACGCATCACGGACCAGCGCGGCGCGCGTGGGGTGGGGCTCAAGTGCCGCGACCATGGCTCCGGAGGCCGCGATGTGGGCGGTCTTGCCGCCGGGGCCGGCGCAGGCGTCCACCGTCTTCATGCCGGCGCGGAGCCCCAGCGCCTCCACGACCAGGACGCTGGACTCGTCCTGCACCGAGAACAGGCCTTCGTCCCATCCGGGCCATACGGTGGGCGACCCGCCGGCCGACACGCCGAGAAAGTCGCTGCTCCACCTGCCCTCCTCGACCTGCAACCCCGCCTGTCTGAGCCCCGCGGCGAGGTCCGCCGTGCTTGCGGTGGCCCTGATGCCGATCCCCGGGAAGTGGTTGCCGGCCGAGCACAATGCCTTGGCCTCCGAAAAGCCCATCTCGTCCAGCCACATCCTTACGACCCACTCCGGGTGCGAGTGGCGGATCTGCAGGTACGACACCGGGTCACCGTCGCTCTCCGGCCAGGGCAGGGCGTGAGCCGCGGCGGCGACACGGCGCAGCACCGCGTTGACGTAGCCCCGCCCCCGGTGGCCGCCGAGTGCCTGCACCGTCTCCGACACGGCGGCGTGGGCGGGGACGGAGGTCCACAGCAGTTGGTAGACGCCGAGCCGCAGGGCGTCCAGCACCGGGGGATCGATGCGCTCCGGGGGGCGGTCGCAGTGCAACGAGAGCACCCAGTCGGCCGAGCCCTTCATGCGCAGCGTCCCGAAGGCCAGCTCTGTCGCAAGTCCCGAGTCACGCGGACTGAGCCCCGCCTGTCTCAATGCCGCCGGAAGGACGAGGTTGGCGTAGGCGTCGGTCGTCCGAACGCGCTCGAGGACCTGGAGTGCCACGCCGCGCGACGTGCGGACCCCGGCGGTCGGGCCGGCCCGGCGCGGTCCGCCCGATGGGCGCCGGCCTCCTCCGCGGCCGCGGCTCAACCCGGGGAGCCCAGCTGCTCCCCGCGGGCTGGACGATAGCCGTTGACGAAGTCCGGCCCGGACATCACCTTCTTGCCCTCGGGCTGGACCTCCAGGAGCACAAAGCGGCCGTCCCGCGCCTGCACCTCGGGCCCGTCCGGCGTGATCGCGGCGATAGTGCCGGGAGTTCCGGAGCCTTCCGTGGCGCGCGACTTCCACACCTTCAGCCGGCTGGACCTGAACCATGTGAACGCGCCCGGCTGTGGGTTCATGGCCCTCACCAGGTCCGCCAGCCTCCGGACCTCGAGGTTGAAAGTGAGTTCGGCCTCCGACGACGACAGCTTGCGGGCGTAAGTGGCTGCACCCTCGGGCTGGGGCTTCGGAACCACGTCACCAGCCTCGAGGCGGCCCAGGGTCCGGACGAGCTCCTCGGCTCCCGCGACGGACAGCCGGTCGAGCAGAGTCCCCGCGGTGTCGTCGGGACGGATGGGCTCCCGGCACTGGAGCAGGATCGGACCGGTGTCAAGCCCCTCGTCCATGAGCATCGTGGTGATGCCGGTGACGGTGTCGCCGGACATGATGGCGCGCTCAACCGGCGCCGCTCCCCGCCACCGGGGCAGCAGGGAGAAGTGCACGTTGACGCAGCCGAGCCTGGCGGCCTGCAGTGCCCCAGGAGGCAGTATGTGGCCGAAGGCGACGACGGCGGCAGCGTCCGCGGCGAAGCTCCGGAGCCTGTCCAGCTCCGCGTCGTCTTTCATCGTGGCCGGCTCGATCACGGGGAGGCCCAGTCGCTCGGCCGCCTGCTTCACAGCCGAAGGCTGCTCGGTCAGCCCGCGTCCCTTCGGTCGGTCCGGCTGCGTGTAGACCGCCGCCACCTCATGCTGCTCCGCGACCGCCACCAGCGACGGGACGGAGGCTTCCGGCGTCCCCATGAAGACGACTCGCACCGGCTACAGCCTGGTCGCCGCCGAGGGAGGTGCCGCCGGAGAAGGGGAAAGGGCGCGCTCGCGCAGAACCCTCATTGCCTCGGCTCTCGCGGGACGATCGAGGCGGTCGATGTACAGGATCCCGTCGAGGTGGTCGATCTCGTGCTGCAGGACGCGCGCGTGCATCTCCTCGGCTTCGTACCGGACCTCCTCGCCCGACTCGTCGAGCCCGCGGACCTGTATGCGCTCGGCGCGCTTCACCTCAAACGCCAGGCCGGGGATGGACAGGCATCCCTCCTCGTCCACGTCCTCGCCCTCCGACGAAAGGATCTCGGGATCGACCAGCGCCCGAAGTCCGTCGCCCACGTCGTACACCAGCACCCGTCGTTGTACCCCCACCTGCGGCGCGGCGAGTCCGATGCCCGCCGCGGCGCGCATGGACTCGTGCATGTCCCGGATCAGCTTGCGGACGTCGTCGTCCACCACGCCTACCGGCAGCGCCGGCTCGCGTAGGACGGGGTCAGGGAACATGCGGATGGGAAGGACGGCCATGTCGGTCCAGACTACCGACCGCAACGTCCCCGCAACGACCTGCTACAGGACGTCCACGGGATCCACGTCTATCCGGGCTCCCGGGTGGAGCCTGGCGAACTCCCGCAGAGGGCCGAGCAACGGTTCCACGTCGGGCGCCCTCACGAGCGACCCGGCGCGGCCCCCGGGACGGGGCAGCGGCCCGACTACCTGCGAGGCGGCGGTGCCGAGCAGCGCGGGCAGCCCCGCGAGCTCGGACGGATCCGCCTCGACGTGGACGAGTGCGCAGTACGGCGGATAGCCGGCCGCTGTCCGGTGTGGCAGCTCCCGGTCGGCGAAGTACCGGTAAGACCGGCGGGTGAACGCCTGAACCGCGTGGTGCTCGGGCTCCCTGGTCTGAACCAAAAACCGCCCCTGCGGCTCCAGCAGCGACGCCATCTCCTCCAATAGCGCCAGGGCCCGTTCGCCCGCCCGAAAGTCCGGACGTCCCAGCATCTGGTCCAGGTCCGCAACGCACGCGGCGCCGACGGTCCTGCCGTACAGCGCCCACACCGCGGCCGCCGTCCCGACGATCACGGCCGGACTGGGCCTGCGCCGGGGCAGCGGGGACTGCGCGTGCACCCGCAGGACCGGGGCCCCGGGATCGGACTGCTCCAACTCGTCGGCGACCCGGTCGCTCCCCCACCCACGCCCGTCCAGGCGCAGTCCACCGCATTCCCCACAGGCCGAGGGGGCCGGGCTGTCGGTCCCGCAGCTGCGGCAGCGAAGGTCCCCCGAGCCCGCCGTCACGACCGTGAGGGCCACTGCGCAGGCCGCGCATCTGGGATACCAGCCGCAGTCGCGGCAACGGAGGCGGAGGGCGATCCCCCGGCGCCCGGCGAACACCAGGGCGTCGGACCCCCGGGAGATCGCCGATCGGACCACCTCCTGCAGCCTCGGCGTCACGGGCCCCGACCTCATCCCCGCCACCTCCGGCCGGACCGCGGCCGGCCTGCGGCGCGGCCAACTCCAGTCGCCCTGCAGCTCCAGAGGCGGCGCCGGCGAGACGGCGACGAACGCGGCTGCCTGCTGCTGCGCTCTGCGCGCCGCCACAACCAGCCCGTGGTACCGGGGGGTCCTCTCCTCCTTGAGGCTGCGGTCGTGGCAGGCCGCCACGACCACGGTTGTCAGTCCAGGCATGGGGACCAGAAGCGCAGCGCGCCCCCCCACGACGACCTCCGCGTCTCCATCCCGCGCCCTCGCCCAGGACCGCGCCCTGTCCGCCGGCTTCTGGTCTCCGTGGATGACGGCACATCCCGGCAGTGACGCCGCGATCGACTCGACCATGGCCGCGCGAGGCGCGATGACCAGTGTCCGGCCGCCCGACCGCACCGCAGCCCTCACCACCTCGGCCTCCACTGCGCCTCCGGCCGCGACGACCACCAAACGGCCGCGCTCGCCGACCGCGCGGGCCATGGCCCCGGGTTCCTCGAGCCATTGCAGGCCCGGGTCCGCCTCGGGCGTCGCGGGAGCCGGAGCCTTTGGATCCGCTGTTAGGGCGGGAGCCGACAGCCGGCCCGGCACGGCCTGGTGCAGGACCTGTCCCAGAGTCGCCACGTACCTTCGCGCCTGCCAGCGGGCGAGCTCGATCTCGGGCGGGGCGAACACCGGCTGCTCGGACACGAGCGAGGACAGGGGCTTGGGGTCCGGGACCTCCGGGCTCTCCAGCAGCTCGGTCACAAACGCCCGGACCCGGCGTCCATGCAACGGGACCCGGACCACGCAACCGGGGCGGACGCGCCCGGTCATACGGTCGGGGATGCGGTAGTCGAACGGGCGGTCCAGCGCCAGGACGGGTGAGTCCAGCGCCACACGGCAGAAGCGGCAGGTTGCTGCTGCGTCCGCGTCTACAGCGTCGAGACCGCCTTCTTGAACTCTTCCAGCCGAGCCGTGCGTTCCCAGGTGAAGTCCTTCTCCGTGCGGCCGAAATGCCCGTAGCTCGCGGTCTGTCTGAAGATCGGCCGGCGCAGGTCCAGGTCGGCGATGATCGCCGCCGGGCGCAGGTCGAAGAACTCGTGAACCAGCCGCGACAGCGCCTGCGGGTCGACCTGCTCGGTACCGAACCCCTCGACGGTCAGCGAAACGGGATGCGCCGTCCCGATCGCGTAGGCGACCTCGACCTCGCAGCGGCTGGCTGCCCCGGAGGCCACCACGTGCTTGGCGACGTCGCGCGCGGCGTAGGCGCCGGTGCGGTCGACCTTCGTGGGGTCCTTGCCCGAGAAGCACCCGCCGCCGTGACGGCCCATGCCGCCGTACGTGTCCACGATGATCTTTCGTCCGGTCAGCCCGGTGTCGGCCTGGGGGCCGCCGATGACAAAGCGTCCCGTGGGGTTCACCAGCACTCGCACGTCGTCGTTCCACAGCTCCGGTGGGACGGTCGGCCGCACGACGTGCTCGAGGATGTCCTGGCGGATCTTCGACTCCACGCCCTCGGTGTCGGCGTGCTGCGCGGAAACGAGCACGGTGTCCAGGCGGACCGGACGCCATCCCTCGTACTCGAGCGTCACCTGAGTCTTTCCGTCCGGGCGCAAATAGGACAGCGTGTCCGCCTTGCGCACCTCGGCCAGGCGCTGGGCCAGCCGGTGGGCGAGCCAGATGGGCGTGGGCATCAGCTCCGTGTCCAGCCCTTCGTCGCACGCGTAGCCGAACATCATTCCCTGGTCTCCGGCCCCCAGATCGTCGCGCTCGTCGGACGTGCCGCTGCGGCGCGTCTCGAGGGACTGGTCCACACCCTGGGCGATGTCGCGGGACTGCTCCTGGATGGCCACGGCCACGCCGCAGGTCGAGCCGTCGAACCCGAACTTGGCGCGCGTGTAGCCGACGTCGGTGATCGTCTGGCGCACGACGCGCGGGATGTCCACGTAGGTGGAAGTCGAGATCTCGCCCGCCACCAAACAGAAGCCCGTTGTCAGGACGGTTTCACAGGCGACCCTGCCGAAGGGGTCGTTGCTCAGGATCTCGTCGAGGATCGCGTCGGACACCTGGTCCGCAAGCTTGTCGGGATGACCCTCGGTCACGGACTCGGAGGTGAAAAGCCACCGGTGATGCATGCGCCGCCTTCCTGGATCGGGATCGGGCCAGTGTACCGGCGACCCCCGTCAGGGTCGCGCCCGCCGGCTACGGCCGGTCGCGCAGCTGCCGGACCACCTCGTCCAGGATCACGCCCGCAAGCGCGCGCTTCGGCATTCGCGGCAACTCCCGCACACCGGCCGACGAGACGAGCGCCGCGTCGTTGGTGTCCGACTCGAAGCCCGTGTCCGGGGAGCCGACGACGTTGGCGACCACCAGGTCCGCGTTCTTCCGGGAAAGCTTTTCCGAGGCCGAAGCCGCGGCCTGGGGGAGGGAGCCGGTCTGTGCCGCGAAGGCCACGAGGATCTGTCTGCCCTTTTTTCGCCCCAGCTCCGCCGCGATGTCCGGCGTGGGCTCCATGCCGATGGAGCTGCCGAGGTCCGACTTCGGCCGCTTGGTCTGCGACGGTTCCGTCGGCCGCCAGTCAGCTACCGCGGCCGCCTTGACCACCACGTCGCAGTCGTCGAAGCGAGCGAGGCACTCGTCCAGCATCTGCTGCGCGGTCTCGACCCGGACCACGTCGACCCCCGCGGGGGTCGGAACGCTCACTGGGCCGCAGACGACGGTGACGTCGGCGCCCCGCGCGGCGGCCGCCCCGGCGATCTCGAATCCCATGCGGCCCGAAGACCTGTTGGACACAAACCGAACGGGGTCCACCGGCTCCCTTGTCGGTCCCGCGGTGACGAGCAGCTTTACGCCGTCCAGGTCCCGGGGGCCGACCGAGCTGCGGACCAGGTCCACGATCTCCCCGGTCTCCGCCAGCCTTCCGATCCCGTGGTCGCCGGAGGCCAGGGCGCCGGTGACCGGCCCGGCGAACGCCACGCCGTCGGCCACAAGCCGCGCCACGTTGCGCCGCACGGCTTCGTGCTCCCACATCTCCGTGTGCATGGCCGGTGCGACCACCACCGGGCACCTGCACATGAGGTAGGTGGCCGAGACGGCATCCGACGCTCCGCCCGCGGCCATGAGGTGGAGGGTCGATGCGGTTGCGGCCCCCACGAGGATGAGGTCGGCCCACCTGGCCAGCTCGACGTGCACCACTCGATCTGGGGCCTCAAACAGATCGGTGACGACGGGGCTGCCGGTGACGGCGGCGAATGTGGCGGACCCCACGAATCGCGTGGCCGAAGGGGTCATCAGGACCTTCACCTCGGCTCCCGCGTCCTGCAGGCGGCGGACGACGTCCACCATCTTGTAGGCGGCAATGGACCCGCAGACCGCGACGGCGATCCGGCGTCCGGACATTGCTCCGCCGGCGGGGGCGGCGTCCGGACCGGGCGGGGAGGCTACTTGAACGACTCCTCGGCCTCGGTCGGCCGCTCCCAGCCGACGCGCTGCTGCTCGACCTCGCGCAGCGAAACGGTCAGCGGCTTGACGCCGTGGACGCTGGTCTCAAGCAGCGGCTGCATCGGCTTCTCCTCGGACGGAAGCGCCATGCCGAGCTTGGCGTAGAAGTCGACGATCTGGCGGGCGCGCCGTGCGGACAGGACGACCAGGGTGTACTGGTTGTCGACCGTTTCCAGCAGGGCTTCTATCTTGGGCTCGATCATGAACGCTCCTTGCGGGGCAGAAGAGATCAGGGGCCGGGAGGCCCAGACGAGTCCAGTATAGCCTCCAGTTCCCCCGCCGCACGCTCGACGTCGTCGTTCAGGATCGCGTGGTCAAACAGATCCCGGCTCTTGAGCTCCTCCCTGGCCGCCTCCAACCGGGCCACGACGTCCTCCTCCGGATCGGTCCCCCTCGCCCGGAGGCGCTGCTCCAGCGACTGCACCGAAGGGGGCTCGATGAACACCGAAAGCGCGTCCGGGTAGTGGTGCTTGATCGAGCGCGCCCCTCTGACGTCGATCTCCAGGACCACCTGCTCGTCGGACTCCAGGGCCCTCTGCACCTCCGACCAGGGGGTTCCGTAGGAGTACCCGCGATATTGCTCCCACTCCACGAACTCATCGCGGGTCACTGCGAAGTCGAAGGCGGCCTGGTCCACGAACCTGTAGTGGACGCCGTCCACCTCCCCGGGACGGCGGGGGCGGGTCGTCCATGACACGGACAGGCCCACGTACGGCCGCCGCCTGCGCAGCTCGGCTATGACCGTGCCCTTTCCGACCCCCGAGGGGCCGGAGACGATGATCAGGCGGCCCGCGGCGGCTGCTCCCTACTTGCTTCCGAACCGCTCCCGCAGGGCGCTCCGCTGCTTCTCGCCGAGACCGCGGATGCGACGCGTGGGGGAGATCTTCAGTTCTTCCATCACCTTCTGGGCTCGTACCTTGCCTACGCCCGGAAGGGCCTCGAGCATCGCTGAGACCTTCATCTTGCCCAGCGTCTCGTCGGAGGCGGAACTGCGGAATATCTCCGTCAGTCCCAGGCTGCCGTTCTTGAGTTTGGCTTTGATCTCAGCTCGTTTGCGGCGAGCGTCGGCGGCCTTGGCCAGCGCGTCGCGCCGCTGCTCCTCTGTAAGAGTTGGAAGCGGCATTCGCATACCTCCTTGTGGGAAGCCCCCCAAAATCAGCGCGTAGTATAGCGCCCGGCCTCTGCGACGCGGCCGGTCACCCCGCGGCCTGCCCTACCCTTCTGCTGCCGGGACTCGACATCGGTTCGCCACCGGCGCACAGCGGGCACTCGTCCGGCTGCCAGCGCGGCGCCTCCATGGCCACGAGCGATTCAAACGGCACGTCGAACGGCACTCCCGCCGAGCGGTCCACGATCGTCCCGACGCCGGCTACCTCACCCCCGGCGGCGCGGACAAGCTCGATCACCTCCACCTGCGAGCCGCCCGTCGTGACGACGTCCTCCACGATCAGCACGCGTTCGCCGCGCTCCACCGAGAAGTCGCGGCGAAGCTTCATCGCACCGGCGACCCGCTCGGAGAAGATCATCCGGACGCCGAGCTGGCGGGCCACCTCGTGGCCGATGACGATGCCTCCCATCGCGGGGCCTAGCACGACCGAAGGCCGCGTTTCGGCCAGGCGAAGTCCGAGCTCGTGGCCGAACCTCTCCGCGGTTCCCGTCCACTGCAGGACCTGCGCGCACTGGACGTAGGTGTCGGAATGAAGACCCGAGGACAGCACGAAGTGTCCACGGCGTACGGCGTCCTGCCGTTCGAGAAGAGCCAGGACCTCAGACGAGTTCATGCGACCTCCGCGACATCACGGCACCCCCTCCTCCACAAACTCTGCATCCTCGGCCTCCTGGACGGAAGCGGCCGAGTCGTGGCGCCGGCGCGCCTCTCGCTGTCCTTCCGCCTCCTGGACCTGCCGGACGATCTCGGAGGCGGCCGCGCGGCGATCGCTCGCCTGCAGCACCGGGCGCCCGATCACCAGCAGGTCGGCTCCCGCGAGGATCGCCTCGGCGGGTGTCAGCGACCTCTGGTGGTCGTCCACCGACGATCCCTGCGGCCGGACCCCAGGGGTGCACAGCTGGAGGTGCGGAAGGGTCGTTCGGACCACGTCCAGTTCCCTGGGCGACAGGACCAGGCCGTCGGCTCCTTCCTCCGCGGCGAGCGTCCCTATACGCAGGGCGTGCTCGCGGACTGTTCCCCGCACCCCGATCTCAGCCAGCCGCGCGTCGTCCAGGCTCGTCAGGGCAGTCACGACCAGAAGCTGGGGACCGCCGTTCTCCTTTGCGGTCTCCGAGGCCGCGCGGATCATGTCCCGGCCCCCGAAGCCGTGGATCGTCAGGTAGGTGGCTCCGATACGGCCCGCTTCCCTGACAGCGGCCGCCGCCGTACGGGGAATGTCGTGGACCTTCAGGTCCAAAAAGACCTTTGCGCCTGCCTGACGCACGGCCTCGACGGTCCGGGGACCCTCGGCGCAGAACAGTTCCAGCCCCACCTTGAACAGCCCGACCAGTCCCGACAGCTCCTTCACGATCTGACCTGCCTCGGCATAGCCCGGGACGTCCAGGGCGATGCAGACGGGCGGCTCCAGAGTGGTCATTCGATCATCCGATCTTCAGGCGCGAGCGCAGGTCGTTGACGTCGGAGATCCCCTTGCGGACGCAGAATTCCCGAAGCTCCCCCAGGATCCGGGCGCTGGCGTTCGGGTTGACGAAGTTGGCCGTACCCACCGCGACGGCCCAGGCTCCCGCCAGCATGAACTCGGCCACGTCCCCGCCGGTGGACACGCCGCCCTGGCCGATGATCGGCACCGAAGGAAACGCCTGCGCCACCTGGAACACGCAGCGGATGGCGATCGGCTTCACGGCAGGCCCGGACAGTCCGCCCGTAACGGTGGACAGCTTGGGGCGGAAAGTCTCGATGTCGATGGCCATCCCCGAGGCGGTGTTCATGACCGAAAGGCCGTGGGTGCCGGCGTCCACCGCTGCGCGCGCGATCGCCACGATGTCGGTTACGTCCGGGGACAGCTTTGTGAAGATGGGCTGGGTGGCGACGCGCCGGACCCCCCGCACGACCGAGGCGGTGGTGTCCTCACGCATGGAGAACATCCGCGACCGGTCCTCCAGGTTCGGACAGGAGATGTTGACCTCCAGCCCGACGATGCCCGGCGCGCCCCGCAACCTCTCCGCCACGCGGATGAACTCCTCCACGGTGTTGCCTACGATCGAGGCGAAAACCGGCACGCGCCGCTTGATCAGCCACGGCAGCTCGCGCTCGGCGAACGCCTCCACCCCCGGGTTCTGGAGGCCTATCGCGTTGAGCATCCCAGACGGGGTCTCTGCTCCCCGTGGGGGAGGATGCCCCGTCCACGGCCGGACCGAAAGACTCTTGACGATCACGGCCCCGAGATCGCCGGGCTCCATGTAGGGCGTGAACTCGCGGGCGTAGTGGAAGCAGCCGGACGCCGCGAGCACCGGGTTGCGCAGCTTGAACCCGCCCAGATCCACGACCATCGACGGCTGGACCGAGGCCGTCGCCGGCATCTGCGACACGGGCCTCACTGAAAGGCCCCGGTCATGTCGCGGTCTCGGCGTGGACCGTCCCGGACGGCTCGACCATGTCCCAGTGAATCCGCTGTCCCGAAAAGACCGGTCCCTCGGTGCAGCAGCGGACCCACGCCCAGGCTTCTTCGCTCGCTCCCTGCGCGGGATCAAGGCGCACCGGCACGGCGCAAACGAGGCACGCGCCGAAACCGCACGCCATGACCTCCTCCCAGGCGACCTGGCAGGCGACCGAGTTTTCCCGGCAGCACAGGGCGACGGCACGCAGCATCGCAGTCGGTCCGCAGGCGTAGACGATCCGGGCACCGGTCTGGCGGAGGACGTCCGGCATGATGTCGGTCACGAGACCGTGATGGCCGTTGGAGCCGTCGTCGGTGGTGAAGAAGATCTTGTTCGCCACACGCTTGGCCTCGATCGGTCTGAGCAGGTGCTCCTGGGTCCGGCCTCCGATGATGAAATGCACCTGGTTGGCGTGATTTCGCAGCTCCTCGGCCAGGAAAAGAAGGGGGGCCGTGCCGATGCCCCCTCCGATCAGCAAACAGTCCGTGGGTTCCTTCGGCAGGCGAAACGGCCGGCCCAGGGGGCCGAGCACGTCCAGGACGCTGTGAGGCCGCGACTTCGCCAGCAGCTCGGTGCCCCGGCCCCGGACGTCGAACACGACCTCGATGGTCCCCGCCCATCCCGGCCGGCGGTCCACGCGGTGGATCGAGAAGGGCCGGCGCAGGAGAAGCGACCCATCGTCCGGGAGCCTCACCGCTATGAACTGCCCCGGCGTTGCCTGGGCGCAGATGTCGGGGGCCACGATCGTGAGCGAGTGGTACGGGTCGCCCAGCCGCTTGTAGCCGAAGACCTCCGCTTGTCCCGACCAGACCATCAGGCCGTCCCTTCCGGAGAGCCGATTCTGGAGCGTATCAGCCGGTGGTAGTCCTGAAGAGGTGCCACCCCCAGCGGTCCGCCCATCGAAGCCTCGATGCCCTGGATGGCCGCCTGGACCCCCGAGATGGTCGTGATGCAGGGCACGTTGTGGACGACCGCGGCGGTGCGAATCTGGTACCCGTCGGACCGGGGGCCGCGCCCGATCGGGGTGTTGATCACCAGGTCGACCTTGCCGCCTGCGACCAGGTCGAGCACGTCGGGCTTGCCCTCCCCTATCTTGGCCACCGGCGTGGCCGGCACACCGTTGCGGCGCAGGACGTCCGCCGTGCCTTCCGTGGAGTAGACGTCGAAGCCGAGCTCCGACAGCCTCTTGGCCGGGAAGATGATCGCCCTCTTGTCCTTGTTGCGCACCGAGATGAACACCGCGCCCGAGGTCGGCAGCCGCAGTCCGGCGCCGGCCTCAGCCTTTGCGAATGCGTGGCCGAACTGCGCGTCGATGCCCATTACCTCGCCGGTGGACCTCATCTCCGGGCCGAGCAGTGTGTCCACGCCCGGGAACCGCGAGAACGGCATGACCGCCTCTTTGACCGCCACGTACGGCAGGTCCTGGATCCACGGCGTCTCCGGCAAAAGGCCGTCGCGGCGCAGGTCCTCGAGGCTGCGGCCGAGCATCACCCACGTCGCGACCTTCGCCAGCGGGACGCCGAGCACCTTGGAGCAGAACGGGACCGTTCTCGACGCCCGCGGGTTCGCCTCGATAACGTGGACCACCCCGTCCCGGACGGCGTACTGCACGTTGATCAGCCCCCGGACCCCCAGGGCGTCGGAGATCGCCTTTGTGTGGTCCACCACCGTGCGGATCTGGTCGGGGCCAAGGGTGTGGGGCGGTATCACGCAGGCTGAGTCCCCGGAGTGGATCCCCGCCTCCTCGATGTGCTCGAGGATCCCGCCGACCAGAAGCTCGCTGCCGTCGTAGATCGCGTCCACGTCTATCTCGACGGCGTCCTCCAGGAACTTGTCGACGAGAACCGGGTGTCCCGGCTCGACCAGCGCCGCCGTCGCGATGTACCGCTCGAGCATCTCGTCGGAGTAGACGATCTCCATCGCCCGGCCCCCGAGAACGTAGCTGGGCCGGACGAGCACCGGGTAGCCGATGCGCCGGCTGATCCGGACCGCGTCCTCGGCCGACGTGGCCATTCCGTAGGGCGGGTGCGGGATGCGCAGGCGCTCCAGGAGCTGTCCGAACCGGCCGCGGTCCTCCGCGGCGTCGATGGCGTCGGGCTGGGTCCCGAGGATCTTCACGCCGGCCTCCTCGAGCCGCATCGCCAGCTTCAGCGGGGTCTGGCCCCCGAGCTGGACAATCACGCCGGCCGGCGACTCGACCCGCACGATCTGCATCACGTCGTGGAAGGTGAGCGGCTCGAAGTACAGCCGCGAGGACGTGTCGTAGTCGGTGGACACGGTCTCGGGGTTGCAGTTCACCATCACCGACTCGACGCCGATCTCCCGCAGCGCGAAAGCCGCGTGGACGCAGCAGTAGTCGAACTCGATGCCCTGGCCGATCCGGTTCGGACCGGACCCCAGGATCACCACGCTGCCGCCGGGGGCGTTCGACTCGTCCTGCTCGCCGTAGGTTGAGTAGTAGTACGGCGTGTACGCCTCGAACTCCGCGGCGCAGGAATCGACGCCCTTGTAGACCGCGTTCACCTCTCCGCTGGGGGGTGGTCCTCCCAGGTATGCGACCTGGTCGGGGGTGAAGCCGTTGCGCGCGGCCTCCAACTCGGAGCACTCGCCCCTACGGATCCGCTCACGCACCTCCACGATCTCTGCCAGCCGGTCGCAGAACCACGGGTCGATGCCCGTCGCCTGGTTCAGCTGCGCCGATGTGGCGCCCTCCCTCAGCGCGGCCTCCGCCTGGAACAGGCGCTCGGCCGTCGGCACCGAGGCCAGCTGCAGCAGCTCGGACGGGTCCGTGGGCAGCTTGCGCTCCTCCGGGTCGGCGTTCAATCCGGCCCGGCCCGTCTCCAGCGAGCGGATGCCCTTCTGCAGGGCTTCCGCGAACGTCCTTCCGATGGCCATTGACTCGCCGACCGACTTCATCTTCGTCGTCAGCTGGGGGTCGGCCCCCGCGAACTTCTCGAATGTGAACCGCGGGATCTTCACGACCACGTAGTCGATGCTGGGCTCGAAGCTGGCCGGGGTCTTGCGGGTGATGTCGTTGGGTATCTCCTCGAGCAGGTAACCGGCCGCGAGCTTTGCCGCGACCTTGGCGATGGGGAAGCCGGTGGCCTTGGAGGCAAGCGCCGACGACCGCGACACGCGCGGGTTCATCTCGATCACGATCATTCGCCCGGTGGCCGGGTCTACCGCGAACTGGATGTTTGACCCGCCCGTCTCCACGCCCACCTCGCGGATGCACGCGATGGAGGCGTTGCGCATCGCCTGGTACTCGCGGTCGGTCAGCGTCTGCGCGGGAGCCACGGTTATCGAGTCGCCGGTGTGGACACCCATCGGGTCGAGGTTCTCGATGGAGCAGACGATGACGACATTGTCCGCGAGGTCGCGCATGACCTCGAACTCGAACTCCTTCCACCCGATCAGCGACTCCTCCACCAGGACCTCGTGCACCGGCGAGCGCTCGAGTCCCTCGGTGATCACGGCCTCCAGCTCGTCCGGCGTGTGCGCTACCCCGGATCCGGCACCGCCGAGGATGAAGCTGGGACGCACCACCACCGGGTAGCCGATGGCGCCGGCCAGGTTGCGGGCGTCGGCGAGGGTGTAGGCGTAGCCGGACCGGGCGCACTCCAGGCCGATGAGCTGCATGGCGTCCTTGAACAGGCTGCGGTCCTCGGCCTTCTTGATGGCCTCCAGCTTCGCGCCGATCAGCTCGACGCCGTAGCGGTCCAGCACCCCCGACTCCGACAGCGTCACCGCGCAGTTGAGCGCAGTCTGGCCTCCGAGAGTGGGCAGCAGCGCCTGCGGCCGCTCGCGCTCGATGACCGCCTCCACGACCTCGGGCGTCACCGGCTCGACGTAGGTACGGTCGGCGAACTCCGGGTCGGTCATGATCGTCGCCGGGTTGGAGTTGACGAGGACGACCCGGAAGCCGTCCTCCCGCAGGACCTTGCAGGCCTGGGTTCCCGAGTAGTCGAACTCGGCGGCCTGTCCGATGACGATCGGACCGGACCCCAGGATCAGGATCGTCTCGATGTCGTCGCGCCTGGGCACCTAGGACACCAGAAGCGCCGCGGCGCCCATGCCGAGAACGATCAGAAGGCCCCCGGCGGCGCCCATCGCCAGGCTGTTGGAGGCGAGGCCCGCCCAAACCAGCAGCGACCCGGCCAGCGACAGCGCGATAAAGGCCAAAACGGCCGGCGCCGCACGGCTGCGGCCCCCGAACCTGCGGAACGGGTAGGAAACGGTCCGGGGGGCGTCGCCCCAGGACTCCTCGAGGTCCGGGATCTCCGACGGTAGCGGCTGTCCCTGCTCGTCCAGCTCCCGAAGCTCAGACTCGGAGAACACGACGTGGTCGCCGGACTCAAAGCGCAGCTCCCACAGGGCGCCGAGCTTCGGTTCCCAGGCGACGTTGAGGCGTCGGACGAGCAGTCCCTCCGATTCCAGGTACGGGGACCGGTCCCCGGGCGACGGCCGCTCCAGAGCGACGACCCTGGCCCTTCGTCCGACCTGCATGCCGCCTCCTATCGACTCGCCGCGATGAGGTCCACGAAATCACCGAACAGGTACCGGGAGTCGTGGGGTCCCGGCGCCGCCTCCGGATGGTACTGAACCCCGAGAGCGGGCAGGTCCAGGCACCTGAACCCCTCCAGGGTTCCGTCGTTGAGGTCGAAGTGTGTCAGCGCCACCTCTCCGTAATCGGAGGTCCAGCGCCAGTCGCCGGCCTTGGACTTGGCGAGTACCTGCCACGGCTCCCCCGCCGACCCGGGGTCCACGCCGGTAGCCACGGCGTAGCCGTGGTTGTGGCTGGTGATCTCGACCCGGCCCGAATCCAGCGACTTCACCGGGTGGTTCGCGCCCCGGTGTCCGAACTTGAGCTTGTAGGTGGACGCTCCCAGCGCCGTGCCGAGCAGCTGGTGACCCAGACAGATGCCGAACACCGGCGTCCGGGACTCAAGCACCCCACGGATCGTCTTGACCGCGTAGGGCAGCGCGGAGGGGTCGCCGGGTCCGTTGGACAAAAACACGCCGTCGGGGTTCCACGACAGGACGTCGGTGGCCGTGGCGGAGGCCGGGAAAACCCGCACATCGAGCCCGGCTCCGGCGAGGCAGCGGAGGATGCTGCGCTTCATCCCGTAGTCCATCGCGGCGACGCGGGCGCCCGCAGCTTCGGCCGGCAGGGGGGCAACGGAGGGGTCCTGGGACGCCGCGATGCCCGACCAGTCGGCGAGCGCCGCGGAGGCGTCGTAGGCTTCGGCCGGCGAGACTTCGGCCACGAGGTCCCGGCCCTCCAGGCCCGGCTGGCGTCGTACCCACTCGACCAGCTCGTCCGGCGTGCAGCCGTCGCTGGCGATGGCTCCGACCATCGCCCCCTGGGACCTCAGCCGCCTGGTGAGAGCGCGGGTGTCGATGCCGCGGATGCCGACGATGCCGTGCCGGACGAGGTAGTCCTCCAGGCTCTGCTCGGATGTCCATGACGAAGGCGTGTGCGTGGCCTCCCGGACGACGAACCCCTTCACCCACGGACGCCCGGCCTCCGCGTCGCCGGCATTGACGCCGTAGTTGCCCTGGTGGGGGTAGGTCATGGTGACGATCTGTCCGTGGTACGAGGGGTCGGTGAGGATCTCCTGGTAACCGGTCAGGGCGGTGTTGAACACCAGCTCGCCTGCGGTCCGTCCGGAAGCGCCGAGAGCCTGCCCGTGAAAGACGGTGCCATCGGCGAAGGCCAGCAGCGACTCGGTCATCCGGCCACCTCCGTGAGCAGTCCATCGCGGACCGTGAACCGTCCGCGCAGCATCGTGTGGAGCACCTTGCCCTTGAGCTTTCGTCCGGCGAAGGGGGTGTTTCTGCTCTTGGACGAAAGCGCCCGCGGGTCTACCGTCCACGCGTGCTCGGGGTCGAACACCACGAGGTTGGCCGCCGCTCCCTCGGCCACCGGGCCCCCGTGGCCCTCACGCCCGAGGATCTTCGCCGGGGCGATGCTCATCATCTCCACCACGCGCTCGACACCGCAGATGCCGGCTTCAACAAGCTCCGTCAGCACCACCCCCAGCGCGGTCTCCAGGCCGAGCATCCCGCACGGGGCGTGCTCGAAGTCCACGTCCTTGCGGTAGGGCGCGTGCGGCGCGTGGTCGGTGGCGACGGCGTCCACGGTGCCGTCGGCGCATGCCTGCTTGAGGGCCTGCACGTGCCCGTCCGGGCGCAGCGGCGGGGCGACCTTGAATGACGTGTCGAACGAGACCAACGATTCGTCGGTGAGGGCCAGGTGGTGCGGCGTCACCTCGCACGTGACCCGAAGGCCCTCGCGCTTTGCCTCCCGGACGGCTTCGGCCGCCCCGGCCGTGGTGAGGTGCGCGATGTGCAGTCGGGCCCCCGTCATGCGCGCCAGCGCGATGTCGCGGCGGACGCATATCTCCTCGGCCTCCGCCGGGATGCCTGCGACCCCCAGAGCGGCGGACACCGACCCTTCGTGCATGTGGCCGCGGCGCATGGAGGGGTCCTCGGCGTGGTCCACGATCACCGCGTCGAAGATAAGGGCGTACTCCATCGCCCGGCGCATGAGGTGAGCTGTGGGCACCGGATCGCCGTCGTCGGAGAACATCCGGACCTGCGCCGCGCTCGAGTTCATCTCTCCCATCGCGGCCAGTCGCTCGCCTGCTCTGTCCGCCGTAATCGCACCGATCGGGAAGACGTCGACCAGTCCGGCCTCCAGGCCGCGGCGCCAGACCGTCTCGACCACCGATGCCCGGTCCGCCGCCGGTGTGGTGTTCGGCATGGGGCACACGGCGGTGTAACCGCCCAGGGCCGCCGCCCGGCTCCCGGTGTGGACCGTCTCGTCGGCGCTGGAGCCCGGCTCCCTGAAGTGCACGTGCAGGTCCACGAAACCGGGACAGACGACCGTGCCGGCGCAGTCCAGGACCTCGGCTCCGCGAGGGGACGAGATCCCCGGCGCGACCTGTTCCACCACGCCGTCGGAGACGAGGACGTCGGCGTCCCTGGCGCCCGTGCCGTCCACTACGCGGCCCCCTCGCAACAGGACCTTCACGATGCCGCCTCCACCATCGCCGGGGCTCCCAGCAGGCGGTACAGGACCGCCATCCTCACGCAGACCCCCGCGGCCACCTGCTGCTCCACCAGCGACCGCCCGGACTCGGCCGCCTCCCACGCGATCTCCAGCCCGCGGTTCATCGGCCCGGGGTGCATGACGGCGCACGCGGCCGGAAGCCGCTCCAGCCTTGCGGGGGTGAGGCCGTAGAGGGCGGCGAACTCGGCCTCCGAGGGCACGAGCGACTCGCGGTGGCGCTCCTTCTGGATCCGCAGCAGGTACAGGACGTCCAGTGACCCAAGCTCTTCGTCGAGATTGGACGACGTGGCGCACCCGAGCTGCTCCACCCCACGCGGCAGCATGGACGGAGGCGCGACAAGCACGACCCGGGCCCCCATCCTGGACAGCCCGAGCGCGGTGGACCGGGCCACCCGCGAGTGCGAGATGTCGCCGGCGATCGCCACCCGCAGCCCTTCGATCCGCCCGAAGTGGCGCCGGATCGTGAGCAGGTCCAGCAGGGCCTGTGTCGGGTGTTCGTGTGCCCCGTCGCCCGCGTTGATCACGCTGCAGTCCACGCACTGGGCCAGGCGGGCGGCTGCTCCGGCGGAAGGGTGGCGCAGGACGATTGCGTCAACTCCCATCGCCGCCAGAGTCCGGCCGGTGTCACGCAGGCTCTCGCCCTTTTCGATGCTCGATGCCGAAGACGCGACGTTGACGACGTCCGCCGACAGCCTCTTGGCAGCCAGCTCAAAGGACACCCTCGTGCGCGTGGACGCCTCGTAGAACAGGTTCACGATCGTCCGTCCGCGCAGCGTGGGCAGCTTTTTGACCTCTCGTTCGCTCACGGAGCGCATCGACTCCGCCGTGTCCAGCAGCTCCTGGACCTCCGACGGCTCGAGGTCGCGGATCGACAAAAGGTGGCGGTCAGGCGCGCTCATGGATCTCCACCCCGTCGGTCCCGTCCACCTCTGCCAGCAGCACCCGGACGTCCTCGCGCGACGACGTCGGGAGATTGCGTCCCACGAAGTCGGCTCGGATCGGAAGCTCCCTGTGCCCCCTGTCCACCAGTACCGCGAGCTGCACGCAGACCGGGCGCCCGAGGTCGTTGAGGGCGTTGAGGGCGGCCCTGACCGTCCGGCCCGTGTACAGGACGTCATCGACCAGGACGACCACCCTTCCGTCGACCCCGGGGACTTCGGTCGCCTCGACCGGACGAAGGCCGCGGCTGGACAGGTCGTCACGGTAGAGAGTCACATCGAGGTCCCCGGCCTCGGGAGCGGTCCCTTCGATCTGGCCGATCGCCGAGGCCAGCCGCCGAGCCAGGACCGCCCCCCGGGTGCGGATCCCGATCAGCGTGAGGCCGGACGAGCCACGGTTGCGCTCGAGGATCTCGTGCGCGATCCGAGTCTGTGCGCGGCGGACGTCCTCGGCCTCCATGACGCGCGCCTTGACGCGGGGGGCGGTGAAGGGCGCCGGCGCAACGGGAGAGGAAGAGGCCGTGGACACGGCAGCCGTGCCGGGCGTGCGCGGACGCATCTGGCGCTCCTTTCTCGCCTCTCCGGACGAGCCTTTAAAGGCAACGCTTACCGGCGCAACGTAACACCCGACTGTGACAGGGGCAACCTGTCCGGCAGTTCGACGGCGGCCGGCCGCGCTGCGGCTAGGCTAGCGGCGATGGACTGGTTGCTCGCCTACGTCACGTACCAGCCGGTGCAGCGCTGGAGCGTCCCCATCCCCGGACTCGAGTGGATCGGGGTGTCCCCGCACGGGGTCGGGACCGCTCTCGGGTTTCTGCTGGGCGCGATGCTGATGGCTCGGCTGGCGGAACCGAGGGGCATACCGCGGCCGGAGGTAATCAACGCCGTCACGTGGGGGTTCGTCGGAGCCATCCTCGGCGCCCGGGGCTTCTATGTGCTCGCCCACCTCGACAGCTTCGGGTCCCTGCGCGATGTGCTGGCCGTCTGGGAGGGCGGCCTGACCATGTTCGGCGGCTTTGTGGGCGGACTTGCGCTCGGCCTCGGATACCTGTGGCGGCGCGGCTTCGACCTGAGACTTGCCGCGGACGCCGCCGCTCCCGGCTTTGTGGTCGGGGTGGCGGTGGGACGCATCGGAGACCTGATCATCGCCGACCATTTGGGTGGCAAGACCGACTTTCAGCTGGGCTACATCATTCCCGAGGGGGCCGACCTCGCTCCCGGCTACGGACCGCCCACCTACGTGCCGGGGGAGGTGGTGCACCCGACCGCGCTGTATGACCTGATCGGCGTGGGCGCTCTGGCGGTCCTGCTTGCAATCGTGGCGCGGAGGCGTCCCCACCCAGGGGTGCTGTTCGGGACGTTCTGCACCTGGTACGGACTGCAGCGCCTTTTGTTGGACTTCACCCGCAACCGCGAGACAATCGAGTCTTCGTACTTCGGACTGTCGGGCAGCCAGTGGGCGGGAATCCTTTTCGCGCTCGCCGGGCTGGCGCTCATCGCCACGGCCAGGCAGCGGTCGGCCAACCGTGCAGCCGCCGGGCTGGCCGGAGCTGTAGCGGTCGGCGTGCCCGCGGGCGCGGTGGATGCTGAGGCAGAGGTTTCCTCCCAGGCGCCACTGGTGGACGAGGCGCCTTTCGCGCAGCCGGCCCAGGCTGATTACCCGGCCTCCGCGGATGACCCGGGGCCGGTGCTTCCAGCCGACACCGTTGAGGTTCCGCTCATCTCCGAATCGGAACCGGCGACCGTCTCCGAGTCGCCGGAAGCGCCGTCCCCGTTCGCGCCGCCCTCGCCCGGGCCCGGGCCGATCCCGCCCGCCTGGCCCGAACCGGTTCAGGAGCCCGAAACCCCCGCGGCCGAACCGGTGTGGGAGCCCGAGGAGTCGGCTGCGTTCGCCCCCGACCCGACGTGGAGGACCCAGGAGGAACCTGAGACCTCAGAAAACGACTCGCCGTTCGCGCCGCCCCCAGGCGTTCCCGCGCACCCACAGCCGCCGGCTCCCGGGATCGAGCAGCCGGCGGCGGACCCTTTGCAACCGGCTCCCGTGACCGAGCAGCCCGCACCGGGGCCTTCGCAACCGGCTCCCGTCACCGAGCAGCCCCCGCCGGTTGCACCCGAGCCGGTCCCGGTCATAGAGCCGAGCGACGACTGGTCGTCCACGGAGGAATCCACGGCCCAGCTCGCGGCCAGCTTTCCGACCGAACCTCCGGCGGCCCCAGCCCAACGGCAGCCGGGGGCCGACGATCAGGACCCGGAGCCTGGGGCGGGCGAGGGTTCGGGAGCGACTCCGGGCTCCTGACGGTCGGCCAGGACTGCGGCCAGTATCCCGTTCACAAACCGTCCGGCCGGCTCGCCGGAGAACCTCTTGGCCAGCTCCACAGCCTCGTCAATGATCACGGCGGGCGGGATATCGCCCTCCAGCAGCTCGAGCACCCCGATGCGCAGGACGTTGCGATCAACCGGCGACATCCGCTGCATCGGCCAGCCGATCGACTTGGCGGACAAGATCGAGTCGATCTCCTCACGGCGCGCCGTGATCGCCTCGATGAGCCGCACCGCGTAGGAGGCCACCCGTGGCCGCTCGGCGAGCAGTTCGGCGGGGTCGGCCCCCCTGACGTCGGCTGCGTAGAGCACCTCTACGGCCGCGAGGCGCGCGGTGTGGCGCGACACCAGCTACTTCTGGACCCGGGTGACGTACTCGCCGTTGCGCGTATCGACCCGCACGACGTCTCCCGGCTCGACGAACAAGGGCACCTGGATGGTCGTCCCCGTCTCGAGGGTCGCGGGCTTGGTTCCCGCCGACGACCTGTCGCCCCTCAGGCCCGGGTCGCTCACCGTGACCTCCAGGTCCACGGTCGTCGGCAGATCCACCGACACGGGACGTCCGTCGTGCAGGGCGATGGCGGCCGACACTCCCTCCTTCAGGAAGCGGAGTCCGTCCTCGCCGATCTGGGCGGCGGACAGGTGCGTCTGCTCGTAGCTTTCTGAGTCCATGAAGACGTAGTCGTCGCCGTCGGAGTACAGGTACTGCATCTCCCGGCGATCCAGGATCGCCATGCCTACCTTGGTGTCGGAGTTGAATGTGCGGTCCAGGACCGAATCGTTGCGCAGGTTGCGCAGTTTCGTCCTCACTACGGCCTGGCCCTTGCCCGGCTTGTGGTGGAGGAACTCCAGGACCTGGAACAGGCCCTCGGGCAGGTTCAGGACCATGCCCCGTTTGAGGTTGTTGACGTTTACGTTGTCGCTCGCCATGGCGACCGAGGTTACACCGGCTCCCGGCCCTAGGGAGCCGGTGTTGTGGTATCTCCGGCCTGCAGCACACCGAGCAGCGCCCACATGGCGGCAACGTAGGACTGGGGGCCGAATCCGGACACCACCCCGGCGCAGGCCTCGGCAACGATCGACCGCCGCCTGTAGTCCTCGCGAGCGTAGATGTTGGACAGGTGCACCTCCGCGACCGGGACCCCGCACGCCTCCACCGCGTCCCGCAGGGCGACGGAGGTGTGCCCCAGGCCCCCGGGATTCAACAGGACTCCGTCGAAGTGGCTGCGGGCGGCGTGGAGACGATCGATCAGTTCCCCTTCGTGGTTTGACTGCGCCGAGTCGATGTCATGTCCCGCCGCCTGGGCCGCGTCGGACAGCATCCGGTCGATCTGCTCCAGCGTCGCGGTCCCGTACAGGTCCGGACGCCTGGTACCCAGAAGGTTCAGGTTCGGTCCGTGCAGCACCAGCAACCGCATCTATGCGCTCACCCGCCTCAGGGCCTCCTCGAGAACGTCGTCGGGCAGTCCGTCCTGCACCGACGGCCGGCCCGGCTCGCTCAAAAGGACCAGCCGGATCCCGGATCTGTACTTCTTGTCCATGCGCATGTAGCGCTTTACGTCGTCCCACGACAGCCGGGGGGCCGTGGTGGGAAGCCCGACGCCGGATAGCAGCCGGACGTGCTCGTCCACCAGCTCCTTGTCCGCCAGCCCGGACAGGACCGACACCCACGCCGCGAAGTGCATGCCAACCGAGATGGCCTCGCCGTGGTGCCACGCATGCGACCGCGAAAGCTGCAGGCTCTCCAGCGCGTGGCCTAGCGTGTGCCCGTAGTTCAGCACCTCCCTAGGCCCGGACTCGCGCTCGTCGGCCGCCACCACCCGTGCCTTTATGGCTGCCGATCGCAGCACGACCGGCTCCAGGACCGAGTCCCTGGCGAACACCTCTGTTCGGTTGGTCAGCACCAGCTCTCCCAGGTCGGGCTCGTCGATCAGCGCATATTTCATCACCTCGGCAAGTCCTCCACGGAGCTCGCGCTGGGGAAGTGTTGTGAGCACGTCCATGTCGCACAGAACTGCCAGCGGCTGGTGGAACGTCCCGACGAGGTTCTTTCCCTCCGGCAGGTTGACGGCGGTCTTGCCGCCGATGGCGGCGTCCACCATCGCGAGCAACGTCGTCGGCACCTGAACCAGGGGTATCCCGCGCGCATAGGTCGAGGCCACGAAGCCCGTCACGTCGCCAACCACACCCCCGCCCAGCGCCAGCAGCAGGTCGGTTCGGTGGAAGCCCTTGGAGGCGATACGCCGGTACAGGCGTGCCGCGGTGTCGAGGGTCTTTTTCTCCTCGCCCTCCGGGAAGGTGAACGTGGCCGTCTCCAGTCCCGTCGCGCGCAGCCCCTCACCGAGCGTCGAGCCCCACAGCCGGTTGACCCGGGGGTGGGAGACCACGCACAAACGCTCGGCTCCCTCGGGCACCTGGAAGCTCACCGATGCCTGCCGCAGGATTCCGCGGCCGACCGAGACCCGGTAGGCCGGCTCGACCTCCACCTCCACGTACTTGGGCCGGGACGACTGTTTGCGGGCGACGTCCAAGCGTCGCGCGATCTCCCTGGCGACCCCTTCGCCGTCCAGCCCTTCCGTGGGTATTACGACGTCGGCGACCGACTCGTACACGGGCGATCGCTCGTTGAGAAGGGTGCGGATGCGCCGCAGCCGGCGCGCCCGCTCGGCTCTGCGACCGTCGTCGCTCTCGGTGGCGCCCTTGTCCGGCGAGTCCAGCATCGGACGTCCGCCCGCGTCGATGAGACGCTGGGCGAGATCCTCGAATCCCACGTCGAGGTAGACCAGCACCCCGGTCTTTTTCAGCGCGCGTGCGTTGCCGGGATCGAGCACGGCACCGCCACCCGTGGCAATGATGCAGCTCCTGCTGCGCGCCGCCCTCTCCACAGCCTTGCGTTCGCGGCGTCGAAAGCCGCTTTCGCCCTCGGCGGCGAATATGTCAGCCATCGACAGGCCTTCGTCCTCGATCAGCGCGTCGGTGTCGACGAAGTTGCGTCCCGTACGAGCGGCGAGCCTGCGGCCGACCTCGGTCTTGCCGCAGCCCATGAATCCGATCAGGACGATGTTCGCCTGGGGTCCCGCAGACTTCGCTGCCACTGTCAGGCGCTGCCGAGGACGTCGAGCCAGCGGCTGTGGGCGGCGGTGAACTCGTCCACGGAGTCTCCTCCGAACTTCTCCAACGCGGCGGCGGCGAGCTCGAACGCGACGACGGCCTCGCCGACGACGCACGCCCTCGGGACGGCACAAACGTCCGAACGCTCCACGATCGCGGTGGCGTCCTGCTTGGTCTCCACGTCCACAGTGCGCAGGGCTTTCCGCAGTGTGGACAGCGGCTTCATCGCCGTCCTCACCCGCAAGGGCCCGCCCGTGGACATGCCGGCCTCGATTCCTCCGGCCCGCTGCGTGTGCCGGTCGTAGCCCGACTCTTTGGTCCAGAAGATCTCGTCATGGGCCTGCGACCCGCGCACCGCGGCCCCGGCGAACCCCTCGCCCACCTCCACTCCCTTCATCGCCTGGATCGACATCAGGGCGAACGCCAGGCGCGCGTCGAGCTTGCGGTCCCAATGGACGTGGGAGCCGAGTCCGGCCGGCAGCCCGTGCGCCACGACCTCGAAGACTCCTCCGAGCGTGTCGCCGTCGGACTTCGCGGCCTCTATCGCCTCGATCATGCGGGTCTCCGCGTCGGGATCCAGGCAGCGCACCGGCGACGACTCGATCCGCTCGACGTCTCCGGGCTCTGGGCACCGCGACTCGCTCGTGACGTCGCCTATCGACACGACATGGCTGATCACGCTGACCCCGAGCGTCTCCAGAAGAAGCTTCGATATCACTCCCGCGACCGTGCGGGCAGCGGTCTCGCGTGCGGATGCCCGCTCCAGGACGTTCCTGGCGTCGCGAAAGCCGTATTTGAGCATCCCGACCAGATCCGCGTGACCCGGCCGCGGACGCGTGGCGGCTCGCCCGGGGTCGTCCACCGGCTCCGGGGACATGACCTCCGACCACTTCTCCCATTCGGTGTTGCGGATGACCACGGCGACCGGGCTCCCGAGCGTGGTCCCGTGCCTGATCCCGCCGAGCAGCTCGAACTCGTCGGTCTCGAGCTTCATGCGGGCGCCGCTGCCGGACCCGTGCCTGCGGCGCGCGAGCTCGCTGGAGATCCGAGCGACGGGGACGGATAGCCCAGAGGGCAGGCCCTCCACGACGACAGTGAGCGCCGGACCGTGCGACTCGCCGGCGGTCAGGTATCGCAGGGAAGGCATGACGGGCAGTGTAGCGACGCGCCCACGGGCGGCGGCAGGCCAGTTCTA
>DATLNZ010000112.1 GCA_035536535.1 Actinomycetota bacterium
TCGTTCCGTCACCACCCGAGGGAGTCGGACATCATCCACCCCCACGACAAGCCGGCTCAGCAGTGAGACGCAGCGCTGCCGACATAGCGGCGGCCGCCGCAGTCGCCGCTGTCGTGAGCGGCGTCCCTTCGACCGTGTACGCGATCGCCACCGGACGTCCCGTGTTGGAGGCGACCCAAGCAGCCGGCTCCATGGTGCTGCCGCGGGAGACGCGTCAGGCGGTGCTGGTGGCGGCCGCGGCGCCTCTGCATGTGGCGCTGTCCGCGTTCTGGGCAACCGTCCTCGCCGCCTCACTCCCCCGCCGCCGGCCCGTCCTGTGGGGGGCCGTCGGCGGCACCGCGATCGCCGCTCTCGACCTGGGCGTCATCGGACGCCGGTTTCCGCGAATCCGCGCCCTGCCCGCGGGGGCCCAGATCGCGGACCACGTGGTCTTCGGGGCGGCCGTCGCCACGGTGCTCGCCAGACGCTCGCGCCGACGCTGATGGATCACGCACGGGACCGTCTCGAGAGTGCCAAAGGACGCAGACGCCCGGGACGTCCGGTTGTAGATTCGGGCACACAAGGAGGGCGGGATGAGAGTCAGGACGCTGGTAGCTTCGGCGGTGGTCATGCTGGCAATCATCGGCGGGGGCCGCGCATCCGCTCACCACAGGCCGGACCACGGGCCGGCCGCTACCCCCACCCCGGCGCCCACCCCCACGGCAACCCCGGCTCCCACACCAACACCGACGCCGCTACCAACGCTCCCGCCTCGAGCGACTCCGACAGTGCCCAGCCCGGACCCGCTGACGTACGACCCGCTCAACGCATGCGTCTTCGGCCAGGACCCCGGCTACGGACACAACTGGCCTGTCAACTGGCGCTGCATTGTCGCGTACACCCAGGCGTGGCTGAGCCGCTGACGTAGCCGGTCTTCTCGCTCCCACGATCACATAGGCCTCGCCGGCTCGGCTGTAGTCTGACGGGGCCATGCGGGCCACACCGCTCTCCATCCGACTGATGGCTTGGGGACTGGCGATCGTGACAGCCGGTTCTCTCGTATCGCTGCTCGGCGAGGGGCAGGGGATCATCCTGACCCCCGTGCTGCTGGTGATTGCGATCGCGATCTTCTTTGGAGCCCGTCGGCGGTCGAACGTGGCCCTCCTGCTCGTCTTGTTGCTGTCGCTTCTTCCGATCCTGGGCGGGGTGTCGGAGTCCTCGTTCGCGCTGGGGACGATCTACTCATTTCCGCACTTCCTACCGGGGCTGTACTTCCTGGTGGGCTCCCTGATGATGATCGCCGGATCGGTCACGGCAGTGCGCCGGGACGCGACGGAGTCCGGGCCCGACCGCAGGCCCTGGCACAAGGCGCTTGCCGCAGCGGTGGTTGCCGTCTTGGCCATGCCAACCGCCGTGTCGGTGGCCTGGACGCTGCTGACGCCGTCGGAGGTGCCCCTGAGGGACAGGGTTGGCGCCCTGCCGCTGGTAATGGGGGACGACTACTTCCGTCCGGGTGAACTACAGGTTGAGGCCGGGGACACGGCGCGGGTCTACGTCCGAAACGTCGGACAGGCGACGCACACCCTGACGATCGACGAGCTGGACGTGGACTGGGTGATCATCCCCGGCAGGGAGCGGATCATCGAAATCCGCTCCCCGGGGGCCGGTTCATACCGCTACTACTGCCGCGTCAGCGGCCACGAGGACCAGCGGGGCACGCTGCAGTCCCGATAACCGCGCTACGGGCCGGGAGGAGGAAACGGACAGATCGGGGAGATTGCCGTGCTGCTCGCGGTCGAGGAGTTGTTCGTCCCATTCGGGTCGGTTCCGCCCTGGATCGCCACGGTCGCGGTATTGGTGATCGGGACGGCGATCGGAACAATAATCGTGCACTGGACGGGCACCGTGGCTGTGAACGTGGCGGTGACCCCGGGCCCCAGTGGCGCCGTGGAGGTGCACGTGCTTCCAGTACAGGTGAAGCTCGGATCTCCTGGCGTCAGCGTCGCTCCCGGGTCTGACAGTGTGGCGTTAGCAGGGTCCGGACCGTCATTGGTCACGGTGATCGTGAACGTGTTCCCGATGCCCGCGGGGGGTGGCGTCTTCGTCACCCGCAGGTCTGCCACCGCAGGCTCTGGAGGCTGCGGTGGTTCGGAGCCTCCGCCTCCCGGGCGGTGGAACACGAACGGCCCGGACCGGGCGCTGTCGATGATGTTGCTCACGTCCACGTCGCCGGACTCGCACTCGGAGTCTTCGGAGATGTTGCTCGAGCGGATGTCGACGTTTCCTCCCACTACGCCGAAGACCTGGCCCCCTGCCACGCAGTCGCCTGAGCGGGCGTCGATCTCCTGGTCGATGTCCAAGTCGTTGTCACCGTCGTGGACGATGTCGGCGGTGATGGGGCCCCGGCGGTCCAGGTCCACGTGG
>DATLNZ010000113.1 GCA_035536535.1 Actinomycetota bacterium
GTGGGTGTGGTCCGGCGTGGTTCTGATTGCTGGCGGCTTGGCCGTGTGGACCCGGCGGATGCGGCGGCCCCGCGAGTCCGGGGCATGACGGGGGCCCATGTGGATGTCTCTCGTTCGCGCGACGCGAATGACGCCGGGGACCGCGCCGGCCGCCCGCGCCTGCGCTGGTTTCCCACCCTCTTGTTCGCACTTACGGTCGGCGTCTGGCTCGCCCCGAGCCTGTCCGGCCAGAGGACGCTGGCAGCCGTGGACATGCTTGAGCTCGGCGCGCCATACCGAGATGCCATCGGACGTCCGCCTCACGTGGCTTCACCCATCAACACCGACCAGGCGGAGATGCTCGCCGCACCCGCGGCGTACTTCCGGGAGCTCCGGCAGCCGGACTGGCAGCTGTGGGACAACAACGTAGCCGGGGGGACGCCGACCGGGATCTTTGCGTTCAACGGGCTGTTCTCACCATTCAGCGTTCCTTATCTGGTCTTTCCGCCGTGGTACGCGATCGGCGTCAAAGCAGCTCTTTCTTTTCTGTTCTGCCAGTGGTTCATGTACCTGTTCCTGCGCCGGCTCGGAGCGGGCGTGGTCCCCGCGACCATCGGGTCCGTGGCGTATACCTTCACGGGGGCGAACCTGGTGCTCCTCCACCGGATGAGCGCGCCGCTGGTGCTGCCGGCCGCACTGTGGGCGGTCGATCGTCTAGTGGACCGGCCGAGCCTGCGCCGAGTCCTGCCGGTGACCGTTTTCCTCGCCTGGTGCTGGTACGAGGGCTTTCCGTCCGGCTTCGTGTACAGCGCCTACTTGACGGCCGCCTGGGGGGCCTGGCTCTTGCTGCGAAGGGGGTGGCGGGACCGGCACGACGGTTCGGCGGCGATTCGCGGTGCGGTGAAGCCGGGTCTGTTCCTCGGATTGGCCGGCGCCTGGGCATGCGCTCTTGCCGCCATGACCGTGATCCCGCTGGCTTCCGAGCTGGTGTGGCGAGGGATCCTCGAGGGGCGGGAGGCGGGAATCGACACGCATCTGTCCCACATCCAGTTCTTCGGGATCTTCGATACATGGGCGGTCGGCCGGTATCCGTCCGGCGGCCCCTGGTGGACAGGATCCAATCCCGTGGAGTCGGTCACACACGTCGGAATGATCGCGTCCCTCGGGGTTTTCCTGGCCATCGTCGGGGTGATCGTCCGTCGCCTGCCGTTGAACGAGCGTGCCTCCGACGCCTTCGCGTTCTTCTGCTTCGTGGCGACCTCCGGGATCTTCCTGACGTTCGTAGGAACCCGGCTTCTCGGGCTGGTGTACCGCCTGCCCGGTTTTACCGACAACCCGATCTCACGGTCCCGTTTCGTGATCGGACTGAGTGCCGCGGTGATATCCACCTTGGCGCTGGACGCCTGGTGGAAGGGACGGACGTTCGCCCGTGAAGGCAGCTCGCGTTACGGCCCGGCCGTGGTGGGATCATTCCTGCTGTTCGCGCTGGTGGCCTACCTCGGGCTCAGCCGGGCCGGTGAGTACGTCATGGAGGCACGAGCCGTGGGTCAGTTTCGGTTCGTGGCGCGAGGGATCCTGCTGGGGCTGTTGCTGGCGGTGGTCTGCGTGGGCCTGGCAGCGGTGGCCCGGAGCAGGGTCCGCTTCAGGTTCGCCGCCGGGGCGGCGATCATCGGGTTGCTCTACGTGCAGTTGTGGTACCCGCTGCGCCACTTCACGCCCCAGGCTCCCGTAGACGACTACTACTCGATCCAGCCGGGTCACAGGGCCCTGCAACGTCTGCTCGACGGACGATTCAGGTTTGCGGCCTCCGGGCTTTTCAACTTCTACCCGAACTCCGCGCAGGTCTTCGGTGAGCAGGACCTCCGCGGGCAGGCTCTGCACTCACTGGAGTTCAAGCACCTGGTGAGCGCCGCGGAGCCGACGGCGTTCTCGCGCGACCCGCTGAAGATCATCATGCCCAAGGACGAGTGGAACGTCGTTTCCCCGATACTGGACGACCTTTCGGTCCGGTACTTCGCTCTCGGAACCGACGATGTGCCCTACGGCATCGAGTACGGCGATCCTCCCCCGATCGACAGCTGGTCATCGCGCCCATTGCCCGCGGAGGCACGGACGGTGAGGGCCCCAGGCCCGGTGTCCGGACTGCTCGTGCCTTTGAAAGCTGGGCAGTGCAAGGGCCGTGTGACGGTCTCGGTGACCGCGCACGGGCGGACGCGCTCGGCCTCCAGGCCGGCGTTCGACGCGCGCGGTGACTGGATGAGCTTTGCCATGGTGGCCGAGGATCTGAGGGCGGGGGACCCGGCGGTGGTGGACGTGGCGGCCAGTGACCCGTCGTGCGCCCTGGAGACCGGCGCCAGTCGGTCGAAGCTGGCACTGAGGCTTCTGGGGCCCGATCCGGCGCTGCCTCTGAAGGTCGTGTCCACTGAGCAGGCATGGATCTATGAACGGGTGAACGCGCTGCCGCTGGTGCGCTCACACGCGGTCTGGAAGACTTTCCCGGATCAGAAGACGCTTCTGCCTCACGCTCTGCTTAGGCCGCCCTCGGAGCTCAACGAGGCGCTGTTGGTCGAACCGGCCCCCGATCCCAAACCCGGAGCCCGACCCGCGCGCATAGGGCCCGTGGACTGGGACGGCGACCGTATCGAGTTCAGCACCGACGGTCCGGACGAGACGCTGGTCGTGGTCGCCCAGAACGGCGACAGGGGATGGACCGCAACGGTCGATGGTGCGCCGCGTAGGGTGCTGCTGGCTCACGGTGTGTTGATGGGGATCATGGTCCCCGGTGGTTCTCACCGCGTCGAGCTCCGATACCGACCCGCGTCGCACCGCGCTGGAACCGCCATCTCGGCGGTGGCGCTGGCTGCGCTCGTGGCCTCGGCCGTCGTAACGGGTCTTCGCAGCCGTAGGAACGGCCGTCGCAGCACCGCTACAAAGGCGTTCCCGGAGGGTGCAGGGCCGCCTCAGCCGCCGTTGCAGCCTTGACGTTGCTTGAGGAGTAGCCCAGCTCGGAGAAGACGGTCGGGCCAGGGATCCACCGACGGTGACCATCCGAGACGGCCCAGACCCTGCCATCAGAGGTTCCGATCAGGGTCCCGTCCCGAAACCCGAGTGGAGACCCTTCCGGATACGAGTTGATCCGGCTGTCCGACGTCGTGATGATGCGTTCGGGACGGAAGCGGGAGAGGAGGATCTCCCAGCTGGGTATAGCGCGTCTTCGTCCCTGCTCGACGTACCACACCATCGCCGCCGACCCCTTCAGCAGGGAGCCGTCCGGATGCTGCATGCCGTCGGTGAGCGCCTCGCCGACAGGATGCAGCGCCAGCTCCGATGCCGACGCGTTCACCAGCGGCTTGCCGGAATAGCCGAGGGCAGAGAACGCTGCCGACGAAAGCGGGAGCCTCTGCCCGTTGGAGACGACCCAGACGCGTCCGTCGGACCACCGCAGCAGTGTCCCCTCGGAGAAGAGCTTTCTGCCCTCGGCGTAACGGGCTACGGCTGAGTCGCTTATGTGGGCTATCTCGCTCCACCGGTAGTTCGACTCGTATACAGAGCCACTGGGAATCGGGATCCTGGACCCGTCCTGCATGACCCACACCATCGAGCCCGTCCCCTTGATCAGCGAGCCGTCGGGGTGTCCGGTCGCGGTAACCGGTGTTCCCACGGGGTGCAGCGCGGCCTCCGCGTCCGACGCGGACCTGACGTTGGAGCTTTGGTAACCGAGGGCACTGAAGACACCGGGGCCGGGAATCCAGCGCCTGTGCCCGTCGGAGACGGCCCAGACCTTGCCGTCCGGGGTTCCCATGAGCGTGCCTTCGCGGAAGAGCATGGGCGCACCCTCGGTGAACGCCGAGACCCTGGAATCGGACGTGTGGACGATTCGGCTGGAGTCGAAGTGGCTGGAGAAGATGCTGAACGTGGGGAACGGCCTCCTGTACCCCTGCTCGATGACCCACACCATTGCCCCAGTCCCCTTCAGGACCGTTCCGTCAGGGTGGTCCTCGCTGCTGGAGACGGGGCTTCCGACCGGGTGCAGGGCGGCCTCTGATGCCGAAGCTGCGACGACGGGAGCCGACGAATATCCGAGGCTCGTCGCGACCGCCGAAGACAGCTCCCGCCGCGCGCCGTTGGAGACGATCCACAGCCGCCCGTCGGAGGTCCTCAGCAGGCTCCCGTCTCTGAACAGCCGCTTGCCCTCCGCGTACCGCGCGACCGAGCCGTCCGAGATGTGTGATATCTCGTCCCAGCGGAAGCTGGACTCGTAAACGGCGCCCGACGGTATCGGGACTCTCGAGCCGTCCCGCAGAACCCAGACCATCGAGCCCGAGCCCTTGAGCAACGCGCCGTCGGGGTGCACCGCAGCCGCGGACGGGGCCGGGGGCGGAGGGGTGGTAGCGCCTTCGATCCTGAACAGTGTCGACCGGAGCCCGAGCACGGACCTCACAGTGTCGCCGCTCACCCTCTTGACTCCGGAGCTGCCGGTGATCCGCACCCCCCCACGCGAGGAATCGATGACTCGTCCGATGCGGCCGGACACCCCTTTCGGGTCCAGCAGCTCGATGGACGAAAGGGATCCGACCGCCGTGGAGGCCGAGGAGTTCAGCTTTGTCTCCAGCTCGGACTTCGTATAGGTCACCCTCCAGTCGATGTACGGGCTCACCGCCCGGTCCCAGGGGTCGGAGACTCCGCGCAGGTAGGGGAGGGCCGATCCGCCCCAGACGTTTTCGTTGTGCTCCGTGTGGCCGCCCGACGAAGACGAGTAATAGGCCTGTATCGGCCTGCCGTCGTACGTCACGACTTTTCCGGCCGTGGAGTCGACTGCGGATCGCCACCGGCTGCCGCCGGAGGCGGTCTCCTTGTCGTAGCCGATGTACGCCTGGTCGCGGGTGTCGTCATACAGGTGGCAGTTGCAGGAGGAGCGGACGCCGACACGGAGCATCTTCTCGAGCGCATACGTCCGCGCCGCCGTTGCCTGTGCCTTCAGGGCTTCCACCGGCCAGCTCGAGGGCACCTCTCCCAGGCCGTACAGATACGCCTCAAAGGGAGGATGCAGGATCGAGATCAGCCGGTACCCGCTGCTCGTCGACTGCACGTTGAGCTCCAACCAGCCGTGCTTGTACCGCCCGCCGGAGGTCGTTAGGACGGTCCCGTAAGGCTGGAACCGGACCGCCACCCACTTCGATGCATTGCCCACCCGCGTCGTCTGCCCCGACGGGGACCTGACGGCGAAGCTGCCGTCGGAGCCGGGTGTGACGCTCCACGTCTGGCCGGCCGAGCCGGTGGCGAAGGCCCGGCCGTCCATCACGAAGTCGAAACGACCGGACCCGCCTATGGAAATCGACGACGCCCCCTGCACGAGCCCGATGCGGATCTCAGCCGGCATCGCTTTGGACTGGACCGCGGTCCCGGAGTAGTAGCGGCCCAGGATCGACGAGTAGGAGGCTCCCGCGTCTGCCCCCCCCTTGGCCCCCCATTGGCTCATGCCGAGGCCGTGGCCCCAGCCTGACCCGACGAAGGTGTAATCGGCGGCCTGTGCCGGTGACGAGGCGGCGGGTGCGAGGGTGGCCGCGATGGCCAAGATCGCGCTCGAAATCGCGCGGATGATCCCACGTCTCATTGGGGCCTCCCGGGAGGGCTCTCAGAAATGAACTGTAGTTAACAGTTCTATAGCCAACGGGGTGCCCTGTCCACGTCTTTGGCGCCGCCGAGGTTCCAGGTCTGCCTAGAGATCTCCGCCGCGGGGGGTGTGGGCGGCTTCTGCGTCTGTGGCAGGCCGGACTGCCCGCCAGTCGTAGCCGAAGGCCTGAAACGACGTCGGTCCGCTGATGTACCGCCGCTGCCCCTCGCTGATGACCCAGACACGTCCGTCGGGAGTGCCGATCAGGCTCCCGTCCCGGAAGCCGAGTGCCGGTCCTTCCGCGTACAGCAGGAGCTGCGAGTCCTGGACGTTGACGATTTCGCCCCACCCGAAGGCCCAGGACAGGTAGATGCCCTCTGAGGGAATGGGCCGTCGGAGCCCGTTCTGGATGAGCCACACCATGGTGCTGCTGCCCTTGATCAGGGTCCCGTCGACATGTGGAGCCGCGGGGTCGAAAGCGGGGCCTTCCGGGATCATCGTGCCGGTCGAGTCGGGGACCCACCTGACCGACTCCCATCTGAAGCCGCCGCGGACGAAGTCCTGTTCCGTCGCGAAAGCGCGGCGGACTCCCCCGGTGACGATGTAGACGTACCCCCGTGAGGACGGATAAATGATCAGTGTTCCGTCCCGCATCGGCAGCGGGGCTCCGCCCGGGTACGAGTCGAAGCTCCCGCCCGGGCTTACAGCCACGTCCTGCCAGGACGCATGCGAAAGGTAGATCTCAGGTGAGATCACGGGGCGAAGCGTCCCGCCCACCACCCGCGATACGAGGGGGTTGCGGGGTTCCTTGATGAACGTGCCGTTCGGCCAGGAAGCCAGCAGGACCACCTTCTCGGCGAGCCTGGCCTCCGCGCCGCCGACGTTGAGGTGCCAGCGCAACAGGTAGTAGCCGTGCCGGACCGGCTGCGCGAGGTCGTCCCGCCCGTCCCAGGCCACGGTTACCGTTCCGCCGCCCGAACCTGCGACCTGCCTCACCCTTCGACCGCCGGCGTCGTAGACCGTCAGCGACCAGTTGCCGGGGGAGGAGGCCGTGATCGAGGTCGTGACGGAGTCCCTGACTCCGTCCGCTCCGGGAGTGAAGGGCGATGGTCCGAAAGACGGGTCAAACAGCTTGGGCAGGCCCACCCGGAAGATCTCGTCGCGCATGTAGGGGATCTCGGCGTACAAAGCACCCCCCGGACAGTCCGTGTGGCCCACGTCCCTATGGCCGGCAAGAACCGGAAGGTCCACGCGCTGGCCCTCCGCGAACTTGTTGCTGCCGCCGGACGTGACCGTGGTCCTGCCCCGAGGGTCCACGTGGTGAAGGTCCAGCTTCCACGCGAGCAGATCCTCCGCCGCGTTCAATGCGACCGCAGGGGGGGAGACATTGCTGAATGTGCCTATAAAGGACACTCCGACGGAGGCCGAGTTAAAGCCTTGGGCGTGCGCGCCCACCACCGGATGCTGGACTCCCCCCGCCCTTCCCTCGAACACCTGTCCGAATCGGTCGACCAGGAAGTTGTAGCCGATGTCGTCCCAGCCGTTGGACTGGACGTGGTAGGCGTAAATCGACCGCACGACCTTTGCGGAATCGCCACGTCCGTAGTCGTTACCGGTCACGGTGTGATGGACGAAGGCGGTCCTTAGCTCAGACGAGTACCTGGGGCTGCCGCGACGCATGGACTCGTTCGCCCCCCAAGCCGCACGCGAGACGATCCCCGGGGCGGCCGTTTCGGCGTGAGCATTTGACAGCATCGAGGGACCGGGGTCCGGGCCGGGATCAACCAGCTGCAGCGTCGCGCCGGGCGGGACCTTCCCGGAGTACCGGACGTCCACCAGCCTCGCTCCCCCGACCCACAGGGGTGCCGTGGCCTCCAGCGGTCCCAGCTCCGTGCCCTGGTCCGGTCCCTCCCCATCCAGGATCTCCAGAGTGGTCCAAGGGGTCCATGCGACTCCGTCGCGACTGGTCCTGACCTGCACGGACGCCGGCTCCCGCTCGGTCCGGGGCCAGGCCACTCCCAGCAAGCTGAATGCCCGACCGGCCTTCACCACGCCCCCGGAGGCCGGCAGGGACCACACGTCGATGTCCGGTTTCCCCGGCGTTTCGGCCACGGGGGCTCCGAGTGCCAGCAGTAGGAGGCTCAGCGAGACGGCCGTGCGGCGCTTGCGATTCATCGACGTCGGCAGGTCAAGAGCCGGCCGGGGCCCACGAAAAAGACACTAGTCACCGGCCCTGGCCTTTCTGGCCAGCCGCATCGCGTGGTAGACGCCGACTATCCCGCGGCTGACCAAACGGTTCGTCGCCACGACCACCGGCCGCCCCTGTCCGTGGTCGGCGCCGAGCTGCGCGTGCTCACGGAACTGCTTGGGAAAGTTGTCCATGCTCAACGTGCCCTCGATCATGCGGAACGCCGCCAGGTACTGACGGACCACCACCGGCGGACTGAGCCGCCCGAGCTTGAGCCACATGTCGTAGTCCATCGCGTACCGGAGGCTCTCGACGCACCCTCCGATCCTTTCAAAGGCGCTCCTGGTGACGAAACTGGCCGGTGCCGAGATGAAGTTGTTGGTCAGGAGCAGAGGGTAGCTGTACCGGTCCAGCATGAAGTTCTTGTAGGCCGTCACGGCCTTCCGGCGCTCACGGTTGTCGCCGTCGATGATCATGCAGCGCCCGGTGATCCAGTCGGCAGAGGGGTTCCGCTGGTAGGTGGCCGCGACGGCTTCCAGGGCCCCTGGCAGGTACGGGTCATCGGCGTTGAGCCACCCAACGACATCTCCGCGGGCCATCGCGAACCCCTTGTTCACGGCGTCCGAAAGCCCCCGGTCCGGTTCCGAGATGAATCGGATCCCGGGCCGCCCCTCCAGAACCTCGACACATCCGTCCGTGGACCCCCCGTCGATGATGACGTGGTCGATCTTCGGGTAGTCCTGCGAGGCAACGCTGTCCAGGGTCTGCTCGATGGTCGCCCGCGCGTTGAGGCAGGGCGTGACGACGCTGATGGTGGGGAGCCCCATCCGGCGAGAATACTATTGTGGTTCCGGGTGCGCATTGGGGCTGCCGGTTCCCTTTGCTACGCTGCCGCCACCGGCTCCGGCACAGGAGAGGGCAGAACGTCGATCGCCGCCAGCTCGTCCGTGTTCATCGTCATACCCGCCTACAACGAGCAGGCGACCCTCGGCCCTGTCCTGGACGAAGTCCTCGCCGCGTGTCCAGGCGCTCAGGTCGTGGTCGTGGACGACGGTTCGGCCGACCAGACCTATGAGGTCGCCTTCTCCAGGCCCGTGCACCTGCTGCGTCACGTGGTCAACCTCGGTCAGGGTGCTGCGTTGAAGACGGGTGTGGACTATGCCCTGAGCAGAGGGGCCAGGGTGGTCGTCACCTTCGACGCGGACGGTCAGATGTCGGCGACGGACATCCCGCTATTGGCTGATCCGGTGCTGGCCGGCCAGTGTGAGGTCGCGCTGGGGACCCGGTTCGCGGGAGTCCGCGCAGAAGGCATGGGCACGATTCGCAGGCTGGTCCTGTGGGCAGCCGTCCGATTCACGAGAATGACGTCCCGGATTCCGGTGACGGATGCACACAACGGCTTTCGCGTCCTGAGCAGGAAGGCCGCCGAACAGATCGAGATCACGCAGAACAGGATGGCCCATGCCTCTGAGATCCTCAATGAGATTGCGAGGCTGAAGCTGCCCTGGATCGAGGTCCCGGTCTTTATTCGGTACACAGAGCACAGCAAGCGAAAGGGACAGTCCTCTCTCGCGGCCGTCGACATCCTGTTCGACCTGTTTTCGAGGCCACGGAGATGACGTGGCTGTGGCTGTTCAAGCTGTTCGCCATAGCCGTTCTCGCCGTGGTGGCCCGATTGTTCCTCTCACAGGCGCGATCGGTGCTCCGGGACCGGCTGATCGTGCTGGCCCTGCTAACCGGGCTCGTGGCGGCGGTCCTGTTCCCGGAGTCGACGTCCTGGGTGGCCACCAAGCTCGGAATCGGCCGGGGGGTCGATCTCGCTTTTTACGTGGCTTTTCTTCTGCTCTTCTTCGTGGTCGCCGCCCTGAACGCCCGGCGAAGGGACCTCGAGCGGTCGGTGACCGTCCTGACAAGGGAGGTCTCCATGCTCAAGGCACGGCCCTCTGAGAGCGGGAACGAGCAACTGTAGCCGTCGGGCAAAAAAAAGGGGAGCCCGCAGGCTCCCCTTTGAACTCTCCCTGATCGCCGCTACAGCCCCTGTGCCTCATGTCGGATGTCGCCGGTGTCGGCCACCACGTGGCCATCGGCGTCCTGGACGAAGACCCTCGTGTTCGCAGCCGCCTTGTCGGCGCCGCCCTCGAGGTCGAGCTCGACGTTGAGTCCGGTCTCGCCGTCAGATCCGGTCGGGTCGGGAACGTTCACCCGCTGTTCGGCCGAAACCGTCGCCTTGCGCTCGTTGGGGTTGACGTTGACTCGCACCGGGCCCCCGGACGGGTCGTCGTTGCCGGGCCGAGCGCCAGAGCCGTCGCCGTCCACGGCCAGGAGTCCGCCGTGTCCGGTTCCGGCTGCTGAGACCACGGCCGCCGGCGCATCCGAAGAACTCGACCTGGCAGGCGTCGCGGCCGTTGCAAGCTGCGTCGCCAGAGCGGCTCCGACGACCACGACCAGCGCTTTGGCCGCGTCGACCGAGGGCAGAAGGTTCCCGCCGATCGAGTCCCAGCCGCGTGCGACGGAGGTCTGCAGGTTCATCGAGCGCTGGCTGAGGCCGGAGCGAACGCGGCGGAAGCCGCGCAGCAGCGCCGGCAGGAAGCCGATTCCACCGAGGCCGAACAGGTCGGCGGGGATGGCCTTGGCGGTGATCTCCTTGCGCAGGCGCCGGCGGGCACGGGCCAGCAGCGACTCCGCCGCGACCTCTGAGATCCCTAGCTGCTCTCCGACGGCCGAGCAGGACATTCCCTTGACCTCGTGAAGGACGAGAGCCTCGCGCTGCCGAGGGTCGAGCTTCTCGAGTGCCAGTCGCACGAGCCGTCCGGTGTCCTCACGCTGGACGTTGCGGATCGGGTCGAATTCGTATGCCGGGCCCTGCTCCATCTGGTCGATGGACACGGACGGCTTCTTGCGGCGGAGGTGGTCGGTGCACAGGTTGGCGGCGATGGTGCCGACCCACCCGCCGAAGTGGCGGGGGCCTCCGAACTCTGAGATGCGCTCAAAGGCCCGAGCAAAAGCCTCCTGCGCGATGTCCTCGGCGAGGTGCGGGTTGCCCAGCTTGCGGATGCAGAACCCGCGGACCTTCGGGAAGTAGTGGGTGTACAGCTCCTCGAAGGCCTGGGAGCTGCCGGAGATGCTCTCGTCGGCCAGAGTGGCCTCGTCGAACTCGACTGTGTTGACGTCGGGTGCGACGGCGGTCGCATCCATCTTCAGTTCGATCTGCGTGTCCATGAACCCCCCGGTTGCCCCAAGTCCGTCGTGGAGGGGAAGGGTCTGCGCCTGGAAAGCCCCGGATGCGTCTTTGGCATCCATCACCAGGTTTGAAGTCCCTGCCACCCGGGTACGACCCTGCGGTCGGGAGGAACGCGCGCTGTGGGAGCCAGTGCCCTCAGCCCTCATGCCCATCGCGTCCCCCGGTCTTTTAAGTCGCACCCAACCTATACAACGGGGTGGGTTCGAATTCCTGTCGCACATTTTCAAACATTTTTTTTCTGCCCGCCTCCCCTTCGGCCGGAGCCGGGGGCACGGACACCTGGAGTCCAAGGACGTTTGCCCAGGTCGCCAGCGCCTTCTCAGGATAGCACCTACCCCCCCGACAGCCAATGGCCCTCTCCTGCGTTGTGAAGATCGAACCCGGGGATCCGGGTGGCGGTGAAGGTGAACTCGAGACGAAAACGCAGGTCACAGGGCTATTCCGTCTCCGGAAGACTGGATGTCTCACCGGGCGGGTGGATCAGAAGGTCACCGGAGGCGGGTCTTGACAAAGGCGGGCGAAAAAGGAGGGGCACGGGAGTAAGGGTCAATGCAGTGGCAGTCGGCAATGTGCAGTACCCACGGAGCGAACGGGGGTTCGCATCCGGCGGGAGCTCCGATCGCTGATGCAGGGGAGCGCGCTCATCGGTAGTTGGGCGTCGCACAGGCGGACTGTGCGGCAGCGAGAAGGAGGAAAGCATCATGGAGTACGCGCTCCCCAGTGCGTGGGGCCAGGGCTCTCGCGGCTTCTGGACCAAGCGTAAGAAGTCGGCCACGAGCCTTCTGGCCGTCATGGCAATGATCGCCGGGATCGCAATCGCGTTCAAGCTGTTCGAGCGCGCCATCCCGAACAACGTGGTTCGCGACGCGTCGGCTTTCAACTACGAGATCCACGTGAAGCGCACCGCCGCCAACTGCAGTGACACCGTCCCGAACGACTCGGGCTGGTGTGTGGCAAGCGGCGTGGACCCGATCTACCGCGCCGGCGTCGACAGCTTCCCTGGCGACGAGCGCCTGGAAGAGGTCAGGATCCGCAACACGAACAAGGCTCCGGCCAAGGACGCCAGCTTCGAGATGTGGGTCAACCAGGCGACGATCGTGATCAACGGCTGTGAGCCGGTGGCGGCGGACGGCACCTGCGGCACCACCCCCGTCATCGCCTCCACGGACCCCCGCTACAACAAGTTCCTCGGTTTCTGGCGGCTGTCGGTGGACAAGGAGACGATCGTTGGTGCACTAAGCGACCCGACGGAGTACAACACTCCGCTGTTCGCCGCCGCGTGCGAGGGCGGATTGAAGGAGCTCACGAGGCAGTCGCCTTGCAAGCTCGGGATGATCCGCTCTTCTGGAACCACCAGCACCACGCCTCCGGGCCACCGCCTGGACCAGCGCCTGTACGACTTCACGATGACTGAAGAGGACACGGGCCTGGACCAGTCGGAGTACAAGGGCTGGACCGTGACATTCGAGCTCGACTTCGCGGCCCGCGTGCCGGCCGAGGCCGAGAGCGGCGGACCGGTCTACCAGCGGTAAGCACCACGGGAGGGAGGAGGTTCCCTCCCTCCCCAAAGGGCCCGGCTGGACCGTGCGCTTTGGAAAGGGAGGGAACCAGCTGTCCGCCCGGTGCCGTAGGGACCGGAGAGAAAACTGGAACCAGCGGTTGTCCGTGCGCAGGAGAAGGGGCCCCCACCGGGCCCCTTCTCCTTTTCTGCTGCGGTCCAGGGTCCTGACTCTCGATGCGTCTGCCCAGGTCAAGTGCGCCGGAGCCGGGCGTCCGAAAAAACTTTGGGGGCCGGGAAGGAATCTGGGGCAGATGACCGAATACATTGATCGAACACACCACCCGCCCGGTGAAGTGCTCATACTGGTTGCGCTCACAGAAGGGTGGTTCGGGTGCGCTCACACGCCGAATACCGCCGGCCACGGCGGCTAAGCAGCAAGCTTCGGCTCGTCGGATCGATCCTGCAGGTCACCGCCATTGCCGCGGCGACCTTCATCCTGCTCCCCCTGGTTGTCCAGGCCGTTCCCGGGAGCAACCCGATCTTCGTCGAGCCGGGTGGGACCAGGAAGTTCCAGTGCGAGTTCACCGGCCAGGAAGCCTTCCCGGGCGACACCGTCTTCTGCAAGCTGCGGGTCGGCAACGGCGGCGACATCGATGCCTCCTACTACATGTACGCCGACGAGACCTCGATTCGCGTTCTTGATGCCAAGGACCTCGAAGTCACCAATACGGACCTGAAGCAGAGGTTCATCAGCCTGTGGTTCTTCCACATGTTCACCCGCCCGGTGATCACCCGCTCCACCCCCGAGGAGCGGGACGTGACGTATGACGCGCAGTACGCGGAGATCTGCCCGCAGAAGCTGCTGCAGTCGTACGACGGGGGGCCCAACCCCTCGAACATGAGCTGGGACCGGATGTGCCCAATGGGCACCATCCGGGGGATCAGCTCGCCGCGCCGGTACACCGAGCTCAGCGAGCCGGCGTACGAGCGCCAGTACCTGCTTGCGATGACCGAGCGCGACGACGGAACCGACCAGTCCGTGTTCAAGGGCTGGGGCCTGGAGTTCGATCTGATCGTCCGCACCAAGGTCCCTGGGGACGACACTTGTCCGACCACCAGGGTCAACGGAATTTGCGGGCTGCCGGTCTACCAGCGCCCGTAGCCGAGATGTCCGCTCGACGGCCCCGGCCCCCGCAAGGGGGCCGGGGCTTTTTTCCGGTCCCACCGCCTCGGACGGCTGGGCCGGGTCGCAGATTCGATTCCGGAGTCGACGCCCCCGCCGCGTTCGGCTTATCCTCACCCACATGATTCAGGGCTTTGGGAGTGTCGTATTGACCTGGACCAGCCTGTGGTATGGCGTGGTCTGGGTGGTGATCGGGATGCTGTGCACCCTGTTCGCGGTCCGCAGAGGCCTCTACCTGGCGATCATCCTTCCGATCATCGTGGGGGCCTTCCTCCACGGGTTCTTGCTGCTCGTGCAGGCTCAGGAGCCGAACTTCCAGTTCTTCCGCTTCGGTAAGGAGCTGTCGGACTGGCTGAACTTTCTGCTCATCCCGCTGTTCGCCTCTATCGTCGGCGGTCTGCTCGGGGAGCTGATCAGTCCGAGCGAAGAGGAGTAGCCAGACACGCTGGCTGCGCGGCGGGCCGACGACCTCCTGCGTTCCACCCGGTCCTGGACGCGGAACCGCGTCGGGGCCTTCATCGGGACAACCCTCGTTCTGCTCGCGGTCGGTTCGGTCCTGCTGGCCTCTCGCGACCTGTTGGCCCTGCAGGCGCGCCAGGCCGGGACGCTGCTGCGCCTGGCCGATGTAGGCCACGACGTCATCACCCGCGATTCGCAGCTGGCTCGGATCCAGGTTGGAAAGGACACCAGGTCGGGCAGGCAGCGGCGGGCATCGTCTCCGCTCCTGCGCGTGAAGGTCCCCCGGCCGGCCAGGGTCCCCGGGGAGACGGCCGCGGCGCTGGGGGTGTTCACCCTTGCAGCCGCCGCAGCGATGGCGCGCTCCAGACAGCTGCCGGCGCCCCTGAAGGGGACGGTCCTGGCGGTTCTGGGAATTGCATTCGTCTCCGCCGCCTACTCTGCCTGGTGGTCTCCGCTCCCGCCCCTGGACGTCGCCCACGTGATGGTCGACTGGAGGACGTCCGCGCTCGTGCCGATGGTCGCGCTGTCCCTGCTGTACGCGTACGACCTTTACCCGCTGCCGGGCAACTTCGCGCTGAAGACGGCATGGCTCGCCCTGGCACTGGGGGTGACCGCCGTGTTCTCAACGGTCAGGCTGGCGTTGTTGGCGGCCGGATACGCCAGGTACGGGGCGGTGTCCCTTCTGGCGCTGCACCAGGTGGCGGGTACCTTCTGGGACCTGCTGCCCGGGCTGGCACTGCTGTCGGCCGCGCACGCAAGCGTCGCGTGGTCGGGAAGGTTCAGCATCTTGGGCCGCGGCAGGGCGACGTGAGCGCCGTCCGGCCCGCATCTGGCGCCTCAGGGAGTCCCCGGTGAGGGGGTGGCTGATCTGGGGGCTTCGGGCCGTCCTGATCCTGGATGTCGCATGGCTTGCCGCCGTGTACGGCAGGTACCTCCGCCTCAACCGTGCTGCGCAGTTCCGTCCCCGCCCCTCCACGGCGCAGGGCCTTGCCGGCACCTTCACCCCCTCGGTGTCGCTGCTCGTTGCGGCGCCCAGGGGAGTGGTGGGGCCGTGGCCGGGCCGACTGGAGTACCCGCAACTCGAGATAGTCGTTTCGGCGCCCGAGGGCGTGGAGGTCCGGGGGGCGCCGCCGGGGGCGGCCGTGGTCAGAGCCCGGTCCGCCAGCCGATCCTCGCTGCTGGTCGCGGCGTCCCAGGTGGCTACGGGCGAGATCCTTGTCGTCCTTCCGCCTTCGTTCGCGTGCGCCCGGGGATTCGTGAAGCGGCTGGTGGCGCCGTTTGTCGATCCCTGGGTGGGAGCTACCGTGGCGAGGACGGCGGCGGGGCGCCGGGGAGGAGGGCTTCTGTCGGCCGCCGATGACGTCGACCGGCTGGCGCTGGCTGCGGCACAGGTTGGAGGCCACGTCATCGGCGGTCCCGTCGTAGCCGACTTCGAGCCGTTCGCGGTCAGATCGCGTCTGATACCCGAGGTCGGGGGATGGGATCTGGCGCAGGACGTCCCAGGACTGGACCTCGTTCTGCGCGTGTACGCGCGGGGGTTCCTGGTCGCGTATGTCGAGCAGGCCGTGGCCCTGGCCTCCCCGGCCACCTGGCACGCCCTTTCAACTCGGACCCGGGCGCGGGTTGCCGGGCGGCGGCGGGCGTGGCGTGTGCTGCGCAAGCCTCTGCGCAAGGGCAAGGTCCTCGAGGGTCCGGAGAAGACGGACATCCGCTGGCTCACCCGCGGAGCGACGGCGCCCTTTTGGTTGCTGGCGGGGTGGATCGGGACGGGGGTGCTGAGGCTGGCCGACACCTCGTGGGCTCCCGAGGCGCTGTCCGGGCTGCTCTTGCTGATGACGCTGGCGACGCCGGTCCTGCTCGTGCCATTCGTGGCGTACACGACCGGCTCCCTGCAGTGGGGGCGCTGGCGCATGCTCGCTTTGACCCCGTGGCTGCCCTTCCTCGCGCTGGGTGCGATGTGGACCGGCTCCGGGGCGTCGCTGTCGCTGTTGCTGCCGGCAGGCGGCAGGAGACGCGCGTCCAGGGCGCGGCCGGAGGCCGTCGTGCGCGTGGATCGTCCCGCGCAGGCCGCTGCGGTCAAGCAGCCGGCTCCCGTGGCCGCTGCCACTGCTGCCACTGCTGCCGGCGCTGCCGCCGTCGCCGAGCCGCCCGCGCCCCCGCGGGTCCGTCCCAGGCCGCCGGTGGCGCCCACAGCCGAGCCGGAAGAGCCGGAGACCGACATCGAGACGCAAGTGCCCGGGCCCTCGAAGCGACTCAGCCCCGAGCCGGAGGAGCTGGAGCCCGAGGAGGTCGAGGAACTGGAGGATCTCGGTCCCGCCGAAGAGCCGGACATCGAAGAGCCGGACATCGAGGAGGTCGAGGAACTGGAGGATCTCGGTCCCGAGATAGAAGAGCCGGACACAGAAGAGATCGAAGAGATCGAGGAGCCCAAGCGCCTGGAGCCGATTGCGATCAAAGCCCCGGACATCGAAGAGCCGGAGGAGCTCGAGCCGGTTCCGGCCGAGGACCTGGATGTCGACGGGGGCGAGGTGATTTCCGAGCCCGCTGAGGAGATGGTCGCTGCCGGTTCCGGGGTACCCGAGGTCACGGAACCAGCGACGTGGGCGCCCGTCACCGAAGAGGAAGACCAGGACGAGGAGTTCGATCCTGCCGATGTCACTGCGGGTTCCCCCCGCTGGGCCGCGCGCGACGATCCGGACGACCTGGAGTCGCTCGGGGAAGTGGAAGCTGCCGCACCTGGAGCTGTTGGCCCGGCCGGTGGATTGCCTCCTGTGGCGGAAGACGCGCAGGCGACGGACGAGCAGGACACGGACGAGGAGGGAGGCCAGCCGGAGTGGCTCGCTGATCTACAGGACGTGGAGTGGGTCCAGGAGTGGCCCGACGAAGACAGAGGCGAGGAGGACGCTGCAGATGTGCAGGTAACGGAGGCCGCGGCCGGTCCCGCAGCGGAAGCGGCGTCCGCCCTTCCAGACGACTCGCCCTCCGAGGTGTGGTGGACCGCGCCGGAGCAAGCCCAGGCTGACGACGTGGTGACGCAGCCCCCGGCCGTGGTCGAGGACCTTGCCGGGGAGGACCCGGAGCCGGGGGCCGAGGATGCGAGCGACTGGTGGACCCGGCCGCTGCCCGCTTGGGACTCCGAGCCTGCCGACGATCTCGAGGAGCCCCGGGAGACCGGCGACGAGCAGCGGGAACGGCAGGACACCGACCAGGACGAGTCGGCAGTGCACGAGCGGGAGGATCCAGACCCCTTCTGGGCATCCGACGAGTCGGAGGGGACACGGCCCGCGGGAGAAGGGCCCGGACATGGGCCCGAGAAAGAGGTCCCTGTTGCTGCGTCCGCGCCGGCGGGGACGGAGACCGGGGAGGGGGAAGCTGAGGTCGAAGTCGAAGACGCGGTCGCCAGCGAAGACGAGGTCGACGGCGAAGACGAGGTTCCGGATGAAGTTTCAGAGGCTGAGGCTCAGCCCCCGGTCTCCAAAAAGCGCAGGTTCGGGTGGTTCGGCCGCGGGCGCCGGCGAGACCGACAGCAGCCGGCCGCGACCGAAGTCCCGTCCGCCCCGGAAGACATCGCGGTGGTTGTGGATGAAGACGTCCCGATGGCCCCCGATGAAGACGCGGCGCGGCCGGCGGCCTCCGCGGAGGAGCCCTTTGAGGATGGGCCCCCACTGCTGGACGACTCCGAGTGGGAATTCCTGTCCGAAGAAGACGACGTTTTCGCCGAGGACCCAGGCCTCCCTGCTGAGGCTGAGGACGACGAGCCGCAGGACGACGAGCCGCAGGAGGATGAGGAGCTGGAGAGCGCGGAACCTTCCGAGCCGGACGGCGGGGAGCGCGAGAAAGCGGAGCGGTCCCGGGAGCGGCAGGAACCTTCGGGTCGGTCCGACGAGCGCAGTCCCGCGGAGCCGACCGGGCGGAAAAAAGAGCGTCGGGGTAGGCGCGGCGCGGCCCTGGACTTCGACCGGATATGGGAGCGCCGGTGAACGGGTTCTGGGTCATCGCCGCCATCTACGCCGGCCTCTGGATGTTGCTGCTGGCGCCCGGGGCCTTTCTCATCTTTTCGCGCGAGCGCGCCGTCCCGTTGCCGGAGTCCGATCCGTTGGACGAACGGTGGGTGCGGACGTTGCGCCGGCAGCTGCTGTCGGCCGCCCCCGAAAGCGCGATACCCGCAGCCGACCTCCGGCTGCGCGAGCGGCCGAGAAAGCCACGGGGCGCTGGAGAGGAGTCCGTCAAGAAGGCTCTGCGCCTCAAGGGCCGGTGCACCGTCCAGGCGCGGTCGGCGGTGGGCGAGGCATTGGTGGTCGAGGGGCCGCTTCGATGCGAGGCGGGATCCGTGCTGCTCGCGCCGGTGTGGGTGAGGGGCGACGCGGTCCTGGATGAGGAAGTGGTCGCATCCTCCATGATCGTGGACGGCTCGCTCAGCCTCGGCAAGGGAACCCGCATCGAAGGGCGCGTAGCCGCGGGTGGTGCCGTCCGGCTGGCGGAGGGAGCCCAAGTGACGGGTCCGGTCTTCTCGAAGCTGGAGGTGGAGCTGAGCGAGGGATCCCGAGTTGCGGCGGCGCTGGCGCCCGTCGTGTCCGGTGCCCCGGCCCCCGACGCCCCGGAGGTCCTCCCGCCTTCGGAGGCTTCTCCCCTGGAGCGCCCGCACTGGACGCCTGAACTGGACCGCGCCCTCGAGGAGTCGTGGTCGGCCGACCAGCGGCTGGCACAGATCATCGACTCGGTCCGCGAGGCGACGGGTGTGCTGCTGCGTGGTGTCCACGTTCTGGAGAGGGCTCGCGAGCTCGGCCTGTTTGCCCGGGGCATCCCGCGCCGCCCCGCCGTGCTGGCGCGCCGCCCCGCCTGGGTCCTGGAGCCCGAGACGATCCGGGTTGGCGCCGACCTGCGCGTTCCTCCGGGGGTCGTGGTGAGCTACACGCTGGCGCTGGAGGGTTCCCTGGAGGTCTTCCAGGATGCGGTGCTCGAAGCTCCGGTGAGGTCCGGACGAGGCATCCTGCTGCATGCCCGCAGCGCCGTTTACGGCCAGGCCGTCTCGGATGGGCTGATCGTGCTCGAGGAAGGCACAGCGGTCCTCGGCCCCCTGGACTCCAGTACCCACATCCTGTTGTTCTGCGGAGCCCGTGCGGGCGTTCCGGGGTTCGGCGGGGCCAATGCCCGGGGTGCCATCGGGCTGGAGCCGGGGGCCCGGATCATGGGCGGTGCGGTGGGGGGCCTGGGGGTCCGTGGCGAACCGGCCCGGCCCGAGGCGGAGCGGCGCAAGACGGTGGATGCGTTGCCGGGGACCGAGGAATTGGCGGCAATGGCCAGGGGCAAGCGCAGGCGGCGGATGAGGGGCGCGCTGAGACGGAGGAAGAAGCCGTCCAGGCCCCCGATGGTCCCCGCGCAGCAAGCTCCCGCTCCTGAGGATCGGGAGAAGCCGGCTTCGCCCCGGGCCGGTGAGCCCTCGGCCGTGCGGCTCCGGGGGGTAGCTCGGGAGGCCGGCGCCTCCCCAGAGCCCGATCGGAAGGCCGGTGCCTTCGACAAAGGGCGCAGGCGAGAAGGGGATGCTCCCGGAAAGCCCCGGCGGCCGGTCGACGCACCCACGAAGACGAAGACGAAGTCGGACGGCGACTTGCGCGTGAAGCCCAAGCCCGAGGCCGGCGCGCGCGTGAAGTCGAAGTCCGGGGCCAGCGCACGCGTGAAGCCCAAGCCCGAGGCCGGCGCGCGTGTGAAGGCGAAGTCCGAGGAGAGCGCACGCGTGAAGCCCAAGCCCGAGGCCGGCGCGCGTGTGAAGGCGAAGTCCGGGGCCGGGGGGCGCGTGACGAAGTCCGGGGCAGCCGAGCGGTCCAGCCGGCAGAAGTCGGGAGCCAAGGAGCAGCCCCCGCCCCGCGGGGCCTCGGCGGCCGGGAAGAAGGCCACGGTCGGGCAGGACCGCGAGTCGCCCCCCTCCACGAGCGGGGGCGTACGCAAGCGAAGCACGCGCAAGCCCTGACGCGGCCTGTCGGACGCCTCCGCCGCGGGCCCGAGGCGAAGAGCGGTTCGGAATTTTGGCCGACAGGTCGTGGGGCCTCCCCCGTTTATTCCAGTGAAGGGGTGCACTGATGCACCTGAGGGGACACTGGGGAGCTGAGGATGTCAGGGCGCAGAAGCGGCAGGCTCGAGGTCAGACTGGGTCAGTCGGGTACGCCGACCGTGGCTCCCGTGCCGAAGTCGCGCATCAAGATGATGGCGACCGTTCTCGGCGTGACACTGGCGATCGCCCCGGGTCCCTGGGCTTTCAAGCGCTTTGAGGCTCCCCGCGCGAACAACGAGACCAAGCCGGCCGGAACCCACGAGCAGATTTCGATTCTTCCAGGACTCGCCCTGGCCTCACGCAACGGGCAGCCACAGCCTGCGGCATACGTGAACGGCGACAAGGTGGAGCTGGACCTCGGAGAGCTTCGTGGCGGCTCCTCTTCCACCTACTCCGACCTTCTGCGCGTGCGCAACGACGGTCAATCTCCGGTCCTGCTGTACGTCGACCCGTCCTCGATCTCCCAGGCACCGATGCACGCTTCGGTTTCGGGTGAAGAAGCACCGGGAGCCTTTTGGGTGAAGCCTCAGGAATCCAAGCCAGTGGACCTGTCTCTCGTCGCGGATCTGGCGGCGCAGCCGGGCGATCTCGCCGGAGACCTCGCAATCCGGTCCGCGTCCGGAATGACCGCGGAGAAGGTTCCGGCGCGCATGTCCGTTGCCGCTCCCACTCGCGAGTCGGTTCTGTCGGCCCTGCTGGGCGCGGAGAAAAACCCGGAGTCGGGGCTGGGCAAGCTGGGCGAGGTCGCAGCCGGACTGGAAGCTCCCGACTTCGTGGTCGAGGGCGTCTGGGACGGGGGGGCCTACCCCAGCGACATCACCTTCACGTGGCGCCCGCTCGGCCCCCTGACCAACGTGCGCGGAACTCTCGACGATGGGCCGGTCGGACAGACCGCGATGGTGACCGACGAGGGCCAGCACGTCCTTCGGCTTCAGGGCCTGATCCTGGGGGCGGTGCCGTTCACCCGCGAGATTTCCTTCAGCCTCGACAAGAACGCTCCGGTGGCGTTGCAGCTGTCTCCGCCGGTCATGCTCGGCAAGCCCGCCACGTTCACGGCGAGCGTCAACGACCTCAGCACCGTCGCCGGCGTGGAGTTCGTGGTGCTCGAGAAGGTCAAGCCGGCCAGAAAGAAGCAGCCGTCGAAGGTCTCACCCGTCCGACAGGCGGTCTCGGAAGAGGCTGCGAAGGCACCGGAGGCCGAGACTCCCGAAGGCGCTCCGAAGGTGCGTGCCAGGCAGTCTCTCAGTGAGGCGAGGGCCGAACTGGCCGGGGCGGCTCCCGTGGAGGCGCCCAGGCGACAGTCCTCGAAGCCGCAGTCTGCGCCGGAGCCGGTCCGGCTGGCCGCCACACAGGACTCCAACTCCGGGTTGTGGGTGGCCACGACGGAGCTCAAGCCCGGCAAGTACCTGGTCCACGTCGAGGCGATCGATTCCCTGGGCCACAAGGTCGTCGGCGAGCCTCAGCTGATCCAGGTCGTCGGGACTCCGGAGGAGATCCCCGACGACATGCCGGAGGTTCCGCAGGCGTAGCATCTTCCGCGTGGACCGCGAATCCGCGCTCGCGCTCGTCAGGCAGAAGACGGAGAAGGGCATCACGTTCCGCCACCTCGTCTCCGTCGAGGGGATCATGCGCCGGCTCGGCCGCCACTTCGGTGAGGACGAGCACCTGTGGGCGCTGGCCGGCCTGTTCCACGACCTCGACCAGGACCAGACGCACCACGACCTGCAGCGCCACGGGCACCTCACGGCTGAGTGGCTGCTCGACACCGGTGTGGACGAGGCCGTGAGCCGTGCTGCTCTGGCCCACGCCCACCCCGAGTACCGGACCGACCTGCTCACCCGGGCGATCGTGCACGCCGACGCGCTGTCCGGACTTCTCGTGGCGTGCGCGCTGGTCCGGCCGGAGAAGGCCCGGGGGATGAAGGTCTCCTCGGTCAAGAAGAAGCTGAAGGATCGTGCTTTCGCTCCCGGAGTCGCGCGCGACGACATCACCGCGTCGGAGGAGTCGATCGGTCTCAGCGTCGACGAACTGATCCGATTGGGCATCGAGGGGCTGCAGGAGGTGGCGGCGGAGACGGGGCTGCAGGGCCCGCCGCCGTAGAGGCTCAGCGCTTGCGGCGGCTCCGCATTACCTCCAGGACCGCAGGCACCAGCGACGCGGCGACGATGACCGCGATCACCGGCAGCAGGTACTTGTCCACATCGGGCACGATCTCGCCCAGGACGTAGCCGGCTGTCGTCACGCCGACGGCCCAGATGAAGCCCCCGATGACGTTGAACCGGATGAACTTGGAGTACTCCATGCGGCCGACCCCGGCCAGGATCGGGGCGAAGGTCCGGACGATGGGCACGAATCGCGCCAGGATGATCGTCTTCGGCCCGTGTCGGTCGTAGAAGTCCTGCGTTCGGCGGACGTGGCTCTGTTTGAACAGGCGCGCATCCGGTTTCGAGAACAGCCGCGGACCGACGCGCCGTCCGAACGCGTAGCCGAAGGAGTCGCCGGCCACCGCGCACACGAACAGAAGCGGGAGCAGCACCGGGAGGGACAACGTGCCCTGGGACGCCAGCAGTCCCGCAGTGAAAAGCAGGCTGTCTCCGGGCAAAAAGAACCCCAGGAACACTCCGGACTCGGCGAACACGATCAGGCCCAGGCCCACGTAGCCGAAGGTCTCGACCATCTTCGGGATGTCGATGAAATCGAGCACCCTACTTGTCGCCCGGCTTCTTTTTCTTTTTGGGCGCCGCGCGTTTCGTCGCAGGTCTCTTGCGCGTGACGGGGCCCCGCTCGCGCCTCGCCTGAAGCAGCTCGGCGGCCCGCTCGATCGTCACCGTCTCCACGTTGTCGTCGCGCTGAAGTGAGGCGTTGGTCTCTCCGTCGGTCACGTACGGGCCGAACCTGCCCTCCTTGACGACTACAGGCTTGCCCGAAAGCGGGTCCGGCCCGAGCTCCTTCAGCGGAGGACGGGGCTGCCCCCGTCCGCGTCGCTCCTTCGGCTGTGCGAACAGAGCCAGCGCCTCGTCCAGGGTCACGGACAGCAGCCGTTCTTCGTCGTCGAGGCTGCGGCTGTCGGTGCCCTTTTTCAGGTAGGGGCCGTGGCGTCCGTTCAGCGCGACGATCTGCTCGCCGTCGGAGGGGTCGGAGCCGAGCACTCTGGGGATCTGCAGGAGGCGAAGCGCCTGCTCCAACGAGAACGACTCAGGGTCCATCGTCTTGAACAGCGATGAGGTCCGTGGCTTCTCCGCCCCTTCAGCCTCCCCCAGCTGCACGTACGGGCCGAACCGTCCGGTCCGCAGGTACACGGGCAGGGTGGTGTCCGGGTCGGTCCCGAGCAGGGTGTCGCCCTTCGGCGCCTCCATGAGCTCGATGGCCTTGGACACGCCCAGTTCGTCCGGCGCAAGGTCGTCCGGCAGCCGCGCCGTGTCGTCGCCCCGCTGGACGTAGGGGCCCCACCGTCCGACGCGCACGACGACCGGCGTCCCGGCTTCGTCTTCGCCGAGGCGAATCGAGTTCACCTCGCGGGCGTCGATATCGCCGAGCCGTTCTGTGACCAAAGTCTTGAGCCCCGGCTGCCCGTTTCCGAAGTAGAACCTGTTGAGCCACGGCGTCGCCTGCTCCGTTCCGGACGCGATCTCGTCCAGCGCGTCTTCCATCCTCGCCGTGAACGCGTAGTCCACGAGGTCGCCGAAGTGGCGTTCCAGAAGGGTGATGACGGCGAAGGCGGTCCAGGATGGGACCAGCGCCTGGCCCTTCTTCCAGACGTACCCGCGGTCCTGGATGGTCCCGATCATGGAGGCGTAAGTGGAAGGCCGCCCCACGCCGAGTTCCTCAACCGCCCGGACCAGCGCCGGCTCGGTGTACCGCGGCGGAGGCTGCGTGGTGTGGCCCGAGGCCGAGACGCCGGAGCAGTCAAGCGCCATCCCCTGCTCGAGGGGCGGCAGCCGCACCTGACGGTCCTCCAGTTCCGCCTGCGGGTCGTCGGACCCCTGCACGTACGCCCTCAGGAACCCAGGAAACGTGATGGTGCGGCCGGATGCCGCGAACTCGGCCTCCTCGCCGGCCTCCGGCACCGCCGCGATCCGGACGTGCACGCTCGAGCCGACGGCGTCGGACATCTGCGAGGCGAGGGTCCGCTTCCAGATCAGCTCGTAAAGCCGGGCCTCGTCCGGTGCGACCAGTGACGCGACCTGTTCCGGGGTCCTGAACTCGTCGCCTCCCGGCCGGATGGCCTCGTGTGCCTCCTGTGCGTTTTTGGTCTTGCGCGCGTATGTCCGGGGCTTGTCCGGCACGTATTCCGGGCCGTACATCTGCGCCGCCTGCGCGCGCGCGGCCTGGACGGCCGTCTCCGACAACTCGGTGCTGTCGGTACGCATGTAGGTGATGTAGCCGTTTTCGTACAGACGTTGGGCGACCTGCATCGTCTGGCGGGAGCCGAACCGCAGCTTCCGGCCCGCCTCCTGCTGCAGGGTCGACGTCATGAAGGGCGCGTGCGGCGACTGCCTGTACGGCTTCTGGTCGACGCGCCGGACCTCGAACGACGCCGCCGACAGGCGCTCAGCCAGGGCCCTCGCCTGCTCCTCGTCGAGCCGGACGACGTCGTCCCGGAGGAGCTCGCCGGTCTCGCTGAAGTCCTTGCCGCCGGCAAGCCGCACGCCGCCGACCGCCGCCAGGCGCCCGGAAAACGAGCCCCCGGGAGCTTCGAACTCTGCTTCGAGGTCCCACCAGGAGGCCGGACGAAACCGCATCCGAGCCCATTCACGCTCCACGACGATCCTCGTGAACACGCTCTGGACCCTCCCCGCGGACAGGCCCGGCATGATCTTCTTCCACAGGACCGGGGACACCTCGTATCCGTAGAGCCGGTCGAGGATGCGGCGCGTCTCCTGTGCGTCGACCAGCCTGCGATCGAGCTCGCGCGACTCGCGGACCGCCTTGTTGATGGCGCTGCGGCTGATCTCGTGGAAGACCATGCGGCGGACCGGGACCTTCGGCTTCAGCACCTCCATCAGGTGCCAGGCGATCGACTCGCCTTCGCGGTCCTCGTCGGTGGCGAGGTAGACCTCGCTCGCACTCTTGAGCGCCTGCTTCAGCTTCGTGACCTGCTGCTTCTTCTCGCTGGGCACAACGTAGATCGGCTTGAACCCGTGCTCGACGTCCACGCCGAGCGAGGCCCACGCCAGACCCTTGTATTGCGCGGGGATCTCGGCCGCGTTGCGCGGCAGGTCGCGGATGTTGCCTATGGAAGCCTCGACCACAAAGTCCTTGCCGAGGAAGCCGGCGATGGTGCGGGCCTTCGCCGGCGACTCCACTATCACCAGGGGCTTCGCCACGGGGGAAGGATGGGGCTGGTCTCAGGTGGTGTCAAGCGAAGGGGTCCGGGGGAGTGCCTCGTCTGTACGCTGTCCCGGATGATCCGCCCTGCCGCTCAGCAGCCGCCGGTGACGCGATGAAGCCGCAGGAGCCGGCGCCCCCGCGGGGACCCGCCTCGCCTCAGGAACCGCCCGCGGCGAGCCCGCCCGGGCGCACCCCCCGGGGAGCACGGAGTCCCTACCGCTCGGTTTTGAAGCTGCAGAACTTCCGGCGGCTGTGGCTGGGGATGACCATCTCGAGCCTCGGCGACTGGATCGGATTCTTCGCGCTTCTGGCGATCACGAACCGACTGGCCCCCCGCAACAGCCTGGCCGTAGCCGGGCTGATGATGGCGCGCATGCTGCCGGCGTTCGTGATCGGCCCCATCGCCGGAGTTGCTCTGGACCGGCTGGACAAGCGCAAGGCGATGATCGTCGCCGACCTGCTGCGAGCGGCCCTGATCGCATCCGTCCCGTTCCTGGACACCCTCCCGGGTCTGTATGCCGTCGCATTCCTCCTGGAGACTTGTGCACTGGTGTGGATGCCGGCCAAGGACGCCCTCGTGCCGAGCCTCGTGCCGGCTCGATGGCTGGTCGCGGCCAACTCGCTCGCGCTGTTCTCCACCTACGGCGTGTTTCCCCTCGGCGCCCTCGTCTTTACCGGCCTCGTCGGGACCGGACAGTTCCTCGGTGCCCACTTCGAGTCGCTGAGGGGCCTGGGGCTCAACCAGGAGAACCTCGCCCTGTGGATCGACACGGCCACGTTCCTGGTGTCGGTGCTCCTCGTCTCGCGGATCCAGTTCCCGGGCTTGGCGAAATCCAAGAGGCCCATCCGGCTTTCGGTCATCTGGGACGAGCTGACCGAGGGACTGCGCTACTTCAGGCAGCGCGGCGAGATCACGCGCATCGTCCGGGGCATCGGCTTTGCTCTGGTCGGCGGCGGCGTCATCTTCTCTCTGGGCGTTCCGTACACCACGGAGGTCCTGCACGGCGGCGCCAAGGGCTTCGGAGCGATGGTGGCCTTCCTCGGCACGGGCATGGGAGTGGGCGTGCTCCTTTTGGGACTCGTAGGCCACAGGTTGTCCAAGGCGTGGGTGTTCGCCTCGGGCATCATCTCGGGCGGTCTCGCGCTGTCCCTGTTGTCGGTCGTCGACCGGCTCGAGCTCGCCATCCCGGTGGCCTGCGCCCTCGGAGCCTGCGCGGGCGTGGCTTACGCCACCGGATTCGCGCTTCTTCAGGAAAAGGTCGCGGAGGAGGTCCGGGGCAGGACTTTCGCGTCGGTTCAGATCGTCATCAGGGTCTCTTTGTTCCTGTCGCTGACGTCGTTTCCGGCTCTGGCCGAGCTGTTCTCCACGCAGATGTCCAGCGAGGACGGGATCAGGCTGTCCATGGCCGTCGGCGGCCTGCTGTCGGTGGCGGCGGGGACCCTCATTGCCAGGGACGTGTTCAAGCGGCGCATCGAATCTTGAGCGTCTGGGACGCCTTCACAGGCCAGGACCACGCGCTTCGCCTGCTGCAACAGGACATTGCGTCGCAGCGGGTGGCTCACGCCTACCTGTTGACAGGCGCTGCCGGACGGGTTCCCGCGGCGGCCGCCGGCGCATTCGCGGCGGCCCTGGTCTGTCCGTCGGCGGGCTGTGGAGCCTGCGACGCGTGCCGCCGGGTGCAGGCGATGGCGCATCCCGACGTGGAGCTGGTGGAGCCGGCGGGGACACAGCTGCTGGTGGACCAGATCCGTGAAGCCGTCCGCGCCGCGTGGCGCCTGCCGGTCGCAGGACCGCGGCGCGTCATCGTGGTGGACGAGGCGGACAGGATGAACCCGAACGCCCAGAATGCCTTTCTCAAGGCGCTCGAGGAGCCGCCGCCGTCCACGTCCATCGTCCTTGTCGCGCCGAGCGCCGACGCTCTTCTGGACACGGTGCGCTCCAGGTGCAGGGAGGTCGTGTTCCGCAGTCCGTCGCCGGACGAGATCGCGCGGCAGCTTCAGAGAGAGGGGGTCGGCGAAGCCGACTCTTGTCGCTGGTCCAGGGTTGCCGGCCGGCTCGACCGCGCGCGGGAGCTGGCGTCGGATCCGGCGGCCCGGGCCCGGCGCCAGTCCCTGGTGCGCAGGGCCCTGCAGGCGGTGCGCGACCCCGGCGACTCCCTTGCCTCGGCAGAAGAGTTGGCCGCCGACATGAAGGCGCTGCGTGAAACCGTCGCCGAACGTCATACCGAAGTTGCGGCGGAACAGGCCCAGTGGCTGAGGGAGTCCAAGAAGGTCGTGGAGGACCGGCTCAAGCGTGAGCAGAGGCGAGCCGAGCAGGACGCGCTCGAGGCGGCTCTGGACGACCTGCAGTCGGTGGGCCGGGACCTGCTGGCCCTGGGGGCCGATCCCGACTCGCCCGTGCTGAACGACGACGTCCGTGACGTGCTGCTGGTCCGTGCGGAACAGGTCCGGGCCCATCCGGCGAGGGTGGTCGAGTGCCTCGGGGCCTTGGAGCGGGCCAGACGCAGGCTGCGTTCCAACGCCAACGTCCAGCTCACCCTGGAGCACGTGTTCCTGGCCGTCCACCGGGGGCTCACCTAAAGGCCAGTGGGTAGAATCGCACCCCACGCCGGAGTAGCTCAGGGGAAGAGCAGTCGATTCGTAATCGACAGGCCGCGGGTTCAAATCCCGCCTCCGGCTCACTTCACGAAGGCCGCTTCGTCAGGTATGGTCACTCCATGACCCCCCGCTTTAAACCGCTCGTACTGGTGTGCGTCCTGGCCCTGCTGGCCACCGGGTGCACGACCAGACGGCCCCAGACCGAGCCCCGAGAGAGCCCGGGCCGGTCCAGGATCACTCCGCCCCCGCGCGGCAAGAGAGCCGAGTCCGTAAAGCCGCCGACGACGCCCGCCCGCGACCTGCTGGGGCGTCCGGGCCTGGTCCTCGGCACCAACTCCGACACTTGGAGCTCGCTGGTGAAGTCGGCGCGCACCAAGGGCGTCGTGGTCCTTTTCTCGACCCCCAACGGACCCGGCAGCAAGGCGAAGCTGGAGCGCGGGGACGTCATCACGAGCATCGCCGACAAGCCTTCGACCAACTCCGAATTGGCTGTCGTGCAGCTGCGCGGGAAGATCGGGGAGTCAAAGAAGGTCCAGGTCACGAAGCCGGACAACCGCAAGCAGACGATCACGATCAAGCTCGAGAAGGCGCCCGACAAGTCGAACCTGACCGAGACCTACTACAACAAGCTGGTTCAGGAGTCGCCGAACGACGCCGTGCTGCTGTACCTGCGGGCACAGGACACGTCCAACAAGGCCAATTTCGACCAGCGCCTAGCCGACCTCGACAAGGCCATCAACGCGACACCGGCAGGTTTCGTGGAGGCGCTGAGCCTGCGCGCCGACGTCCTGTGGGCGCAGTCGCTCAAGAGGGACGTCAATGCAGACGAAAGGACGAAGCTCCGGCAGCGCGCCGGGGACGACTGGAACGTGGCGCTGCGGGAGGACCCGGACAACCTGCGTACCCTGACCTCCAGGTCGATGGCGCTGGCGAGGCTCAGGCGAAACGAGGAGGCCAAGCGCGACGCCGACCGGGCGATGAAGGTTGACCCGACGTCTCCGTACGCACACTACGTGTCTTCCGTGGCCGAGACCGCGGTGGGCCGGCCCGCGGAAGCAGCGGGTCTGGCCCGCAAGGCGATCGACCTGGCGCCGTACACGATCGCGTACTACGTGCTCCTGGCCCGCTTGTATGGGACCCGGCTCGCCCGCTGTCCGGACGCCCAGAAGACAGTCGATGCCATCCTGCCGCTCACGCCGAAGGGTCCGGACCAGGATCTGCTGAACAGAGCAGTCGCGTCCTGCAAGCCCGGCGGAGGACGCTCTCCCACACCGCGTCCCGAATAGCACCGTCCGTCGTCCCACAGGACGGCCGGCACGACATAGCCAGACCGGACAGCCATGAGCGACAACGATCAGCGAAAGCCCGGACTGTCGTGGCCCGATCACGACACCGGACCGACTCCTCCCCCTGAGTTCGGCGACCCGAGACGGCTGGGCACCCGCCGGCCGCTTCAGATGTGGGATCGGATCAAGCTGCTCGTGCTGTTCGGCGTGTCGTGGGTGGTGCTTGTCTGGGCCACGGTGGCGACGGACTCAGCCTCGCAGCCGCACCTGGTCGTGCCCCATGCGGTCCGCAGATACTCGTGGATCGTGCTGCTGGCGGCGCTTGAGGTAGTGCGCCAGATCCACTACCTGCTGAGCGAGCAGTCCGCTTCCTACCACCGGTTCTGGACGGAAACGGTGTTCGGTTCGCTCAACGAGCGCACGGCGCGCCTGAACCCTTGGGCCAGGTACAGGCTGGCCAGGGCTCTGAAGGTGCTGTTCGTGCTGATCGTGGCCGACCTGCTATTGGCCAGGATCGCGAACCGGACTCCCGCGGAGATGGTCTTCCGGGCGCCGGGGGACGCTTTCGCGGCCCTGCCTCAGCTGTTCCAGATCCTGTCCTACATCGTTCTGGTGGTGCTCCAGTTCGGAGCCCTGTTCTGGTTTTTGTCGCGCGGCGGTGTCGACACCTACTTCCCGGAGGACATCAAGACCCGCTTCAGCGATGTCTGGGGTCAGGACATGGTCCTGGAGAAGGTTCAGGAGAACATCGTCCACCTCGAGGACCCGGAGGCGATCGAGGAAAAGGGCGGGTACGTCCCGGGGGGAGTCCTGCTCTGGGGGCCGCCAGGGACCGGCAAGACGCTGATGGCCGAAGCCGTCGCCGGTGAGACAGGCCGGCCCTTCGTCTTCGTGGACCCAGGCGCGTTCGTGAACATGTTCATGGGAGTCGGGATCCTGAAGGTGAAGTCGTTGTTCCGCAAGCTGAGAAAGCTGGCTCTGAGGTACGGCGGGGTGATCGTCTTCTTCGACGAAGCCGACTCCCTCGGCAATCGCGGGGCCATGGCGGCCGGCCAGTGGGGCGGCAAGATGCAACCGGCTTCGCCGGCGTGCAACGGCATGTCCTACCTGTCCCCCGACACGTGTGCGCTCGTCACGCGGGCCGCCTGGCAGCCGGCTCCTGCAGACGAAACCGGGCGCCGCGGATTCCTGGATCGGGTTGTGGTGGCAGGCATGGGTGGCGGGGGTGGCATGGGGACGCTGCAGGCGCTGCTGTCCGAGATATCCGGGCTCAAAAAGCCACGGGGTTTCTTCAATCGAGTCGTGCGGCGTGCGCTCGGGATGCGCCCGAAGCCACCGCCGAAGTACCGGATTCTGGTGATCATGGCCACGAACATGCCTCAGTCCCTGGACGAGGCTCTCCTGCGGCCGGGACGAATTGACCGCATCTACAAGGTCGGTTACCCGTCGCGGGAAGGGCGCATCCGCACCTACGAGGGGTACCTCTCGCGCGTGCGGCACAACCTCAGCCGCTCGGAGGTCGAGAAGCTGGCTACGATCACTCCCTACGCGACCGGCGCTTCGATCCGCGACCTGGTCAACGAGGCGCTCATCAGCTCCGTTCGCGAGGGGCGCGAGTGGATCACATGGCAGGACGTCATCCGGGCGCGACTGTTCAAGACACTGGGCCCTTCAGAGGACGTCGAATACATCGAACGCGACAGGCACGCCGTGGCCATCCATGAGGCTTGCCATGCGGTCGCGGCGTACCGGATCAGGCGGCATCTCGCCATCGACATTGCGACCATTGAGAAGGCCAGTGACTACCTCGGGATGGTGAGTTCGATCCCGCTGGAAGAGCAGTTCATCCACTGGAGAAGCGAATACGAATCGGACATCGGCGTGTCGCTTGCCGCCCTTGCCGGCGAGCGGATCTTCTACGACGGCGACAATTCGTCCGGTGTAACTTCGGACCTAAAGAATGCCACGACGGTCGGAATGTTCATGGAGGGCTACTGGGCCATGGGCGAGACCCTCGGCTCCCACCTGGCGGTCAAGACCCAGGGCGGGAACGCCCAGCAGGTCGTCGACGGTGCGTCCCGGAATCTGCTGGAGACGGACCTGGGGCGGCGAATAGAGCAGCGCCTGGAAGACGTCATGAAAAGCACCAGCGACCTGATCAGCAAGAACAGGCGGGAGGTGCTGGCAGTGGCGCACGCACTAGAAACCCACAAGACTCTCACTGGCGACGACGTGGAAGCGGTTATCGAGGGCCGAGTCGGGCCGCTGATCGACGGCAGGCCTTACGGCCGCGATGACTTTATGGCGGTTGCCGAGGCTTATCACGACCGCATCCTGACGGCGCAAAGACACGGGACCAAGGTGGACGTCACGCTCCCCGTGTTCGACGCCGACTCCCGATGGACCCTTCAACGTCCCGTGGCGACCGTCGCGGGCCACTCCGCCTGATTTTCGCGCGCTCATCAGCGGTGTTGACGCAACGGAGATCTATTCCGGCATACACTGTGGCGTCCGTTGTTCACCGATGTCAGGAGGAGCGCGTGGGGCGCCAAGTTACCGTCACTTTGGTGTGCGATGTCTGCAAGAAACAGGTGGACGAAAAAGGGTCGGTCTCCGGAGAGCTCGCGGCGTCCCGGCGCAGGTTTTCTCTCCATCTCCACCGCAATTGCCTGGACTCCCTGGTGGCCTCGGCTGATGCCGTGCCCCGCAAGCGCCGTCGCAGGGGACGTCCCAAGGGGTCTACGAACAAGAAGAAGACCTCCTAGCTACGCCCGCGGCTTTCCGCGGCGGCCCCCGATCTGGCAGCATCTCAGGCATCGTCGGCATCGCACGAGCGGAGGTCGGATGAGGGCCAGGATCGGCGCTGTCTGCGCCATCGCGTGTCTTGGGTGGGCAGCGGCTTCCCGTACGGCGCTGGCGCAGCAGGTGAAGCCGGAGGACCTCGAGCCTCGGATCAACTGGGTTTTCATCATGTCGCTGCTGATCCTGGCCGGATTCCTCGCGTTCCTGTTCTTCGCCTTTGTCTACTACCTGCTCGGCGTTCTTGTCAGAAACAGACGGTTCGCCACGCCCGCCGTCGTGGCCTCGCCGCTCCGAGCCTCGGCGGCGGCCCCGACGGTGCCCACCGCGCCGTCGCTGCAGCAGCAGGCACCGGCACAACCCGCGGCCCCGGCGTCGGTCCAGGCCGCGCCTTCTCCTGCGGGCCCAGCTCCGCCCGTGGCGGCACCGACCGCCGCGGCGCCCACACCGGCTCCCCCGCGACCGGCGTCGGCCCCGGCCGGAGGCGTGCCGAAGATCGATCCAAACCGGCTTCCCGATGGGATAGACGCCGTTGCCCGCGGCAGGCTGAAGAAGCTGGCCGTCCTGCAGGAGCGGGGCCAGGCCCCGCCCGCGGCGCTGATCGACGAGCTCAAGCCGATCCTCGAGCAGATGACCGGCAGCTCCATCGACACCACCGCTGCCACCGCGGCTCCCGCTCCCGCGGCCCCTGATCCCGCACCCGCGGCCCCCGCCCCGGCCCCCGCTGCGCCGGCGGCCGGACAGCCGGCTCCCGAGCAGCCGGCCCCCGTCCCGGTGTCCGAGCCTCCACCGGCTGAAGCGGTGGCGCCGGACGTCACCGCCGACGCCGGTTCACCGCAACAGCAGGTGGCTGCACCGGCCCAGGATGCGCAACCGGCCCCGCCGGCCGCCGACACCGGCGATCTCCCGCGGGTGGACCCGAACAACCTGCCATCCGGCATCGACGCCGTGATGAAGGGGCGCCTGAAGAAGCTCGCGATCCTCCAGGAGCGGGGAAAGGCACCCCCCGCCGACCTGGTCGAGCAGCTCCGTCCGATCCTCGACCAGATGAAAGGTTCCTGACAACTGGACTGGAGGGCGCTGGAGGAGTCCGCCTCCGTCTTTGCCGGATCGGGTCCGCTGCTCGACGGCGCCGCTCTGGCGCGGATGAGGGCCGTTCTTGTCGGTCACCTGGAAGAGGCCGTGTCCGAGGTCGCCGCGGAAGCGCAGCTCCCAACCGCTCCGGGGGCCGAGCTGCTCGTGGTCGACCGCCGCGGCTGGATATCGGGCAACGTGCGGACGCTGTCACGGGTGTTCTCGGACCTTCCGCTGCCCGTGGAGGGGGCCCAGGCGCGGGTGGTGGCGTGGGAGGGCGGCGCCTTCCTCGGCCTGCTGGCCAGGGCCGTGCTGGCCCAGTACGACCCGTTCCGGGACCAGCTCATCGTGGTCTACCCGAACCTGGGAGAGGTGGCCGATGGAGACGGTCTGCGGTGGCTGCTCTTCCACGAGGTCACGCACCTCGCGCAGTTCAGAGGAGCGCCCTGGATGAGCGAATACGTTGTGGAAACCGGAAACAAGGTTCTGGGGTCGCAGGACCAGGAGTGGCTCAAGCAGGTTCCCCGGGAGCTCGCGGCGAGGCTTCCGGATCTGGCCAGATGGGTGCGGGACGCGATGCAGGGAACGCTTCCCGAGGACGCCGGCACCCCGCTGCTCGACCTCCTTCCTCCGGAGCAGAAGCGGCACATCGCGAAGCTCAATGCCCTCCTGACGGTGCTGGAGGGCCACGCCACCCATGTAACGGACATGATTTCGTCGCGACTGATCCCCGACTACGAGCAGATGCAGGCTCGCATCAAGCAGCGGCGACAGAGGCCGCCGCTCCTAAAGCTGCTCGAGGCGCTGGCGGGTCTGGAGATGAAGCGCAGGCAGTACACACTCGGACGCTCCTTCTGCGCGGACGTGTGGGAGGCAGGGGGCCCGCAGGCGCTGGCTCCCGTGTGGGCGTCGCCTGATGCGATTCCCACGCCGGAGGAGCTCAGGGAGCCGGCGAAGTGGCTGACCCGGGTCTCTTAGGGTCTCGTCATCAGGGGCCGGTGGGGATCCGGGACTGCAGCGTCGCCTTCTGCTCATACAGCCTGTCGTCCGCCCTGCGAACCAGAGTGTCGGCGTCGCGCCCGTCTTCCGGAAAGCAGCTGACTCCCGCGGAGAACCCCAGTGACAGTCCCTGCTGGTCGTACCGGTCGAGGAACCCGCTCAACTCCTCGAAGATCCGCTTTAACAGCACCTCGGCCTGGCGCGAGGTTGTCTGTGGGAGCAGGAGCAGGAACTCGTCGCCGCCCCAGCGGCAGGCCAGGTCGGCGCCGCGGATCGCGTCGCCCAGCACCTTCGCCAGCTCCTGGAGGAACTCGTCGCCGGCCTGATGTCCGTAGGTGTCGTTGAACCACTTGAAGTGGTTGAGGTCCAGCATCACCAGGCAGAAGCCCATCGCGGGGTAGCGATTGCCCTCTGCGATCGTGCGACCCAGGCTGCGGTTAAACGAGCGTCTGTTGAAAAGGCCGGTGAGGGGGTCGACCGACGCCTCCTGACGGGCGACGTCCAGCTCGACGACCAGGTCCAGGAGCGAAAGCGCCCGTCCGACGCTCGCGGAGGTGTCCTGCGGGCTTTCATCGTCCCGATCCGGCTCCATCAGCAAGGCTCCCGAGCAGTGTGGGAGCCGGAAACGGTGGACGTTGGGCGGGGGGTCGTCCCCGATCTCCCTCAACCATCTGCGCAGGTGGTGCAACTCCTGCGGTGAGAGCGGCGCCGGAGCCAGGTGGTGCAGGCGTCCCGGGAGGGGGTCGTTGTCCAGGGACAGGGCGACCAGCCTCAGTCCCAGCGCCGCCTGCAGGTGCCGGAGCACAGCGGCGGCCGCCGGCGCCGGTTTGCGCTGCCCGGCCACCTGCTCAACCAGCCATGCGAGCTGGCTCGGATCTTCAGGCGGTTCTGCGCGGGCGGCGAAACGGGAGGAGCCTCCGGAGGCGCTCGTGAGGCTCTCAAGCGCCGGGCGTTGGACGTGGTGCCCCGCTTCTGCGTCGAATGGGCAGGAAGGGCTGCGCACGCGTCATCTTAGCCGCGCCGAAGGGGTGGTTTGGCCCGGCATGCGGCGTCGCCGATTCATACTTGGCTGATGCAGCTGACCGCGCGGGTGGCCGGACAGATGTCGCGTGCCGGGTTGGAGGCTGAAGATGTCGTCGGGGTCGCCGTCTCAGGCGGCAGCGACTCGACCGCGCTGCTGATGCTGCTCGGACAGGCGCTCCCGCGCATGAGCCTCCATGTCCTGCACGTGGACCACCGACTTCGTGAGGACTCTTCACACGACGCGCAACGCGTACGAGAGCTTTGCGAGCATCTGGCACTGCCGTGTCACGTGCTGCAGGGGCGGCTGTCCGAGTCCAAGAGGATGTCGCCGCAGGAGAGGGCGAGGGAGCTGAGATACAGGCTGCTGGACCGGGCGGCGGCCCAGCTGGGTTGCTCGGCGGTGGCAACCGGTCACACCGCCGACGACCAGGCGGAGACGGTCCTGGCGAGGCTCCTGCGCGGGTGCGGCACAAAGGGCGCCGCCGGCATCCCCCGCCGCAGGGGGCTGTACGTCCGGCCCCTGCTCGACTGCACGCGCCACGAACTGCGCGAGTGGCTGTCGGGGCGAGGCGTGGGATGGGTCGACGACCCCACGAACGACGTCCTGCGCTACGAACGCACCTGGATCAGGCGCGAAGTCCTGCCGGCGATGGAGGCGCGGAGGCCGGGGGCGGCGAGGGCGCTTGCGCGCCACGCCGGTCTGGCGGCGCTGGACGAGGACTACATCCAGTCGGCGGCGGCAGCTGTCTACGCCGGTACGGCACGGTCGCCCGGCGGCCTGCTGCTGAGCAACGATCAGCTGGCCGGTCACCCTGCGGTGGCGTCCCGGGTGGTCCGGATGGCGCTGACCGCTTCAGGCGCGGACGCCGGCGGTGCGCGCGTGGACGAGGTCCTGTCGCTGCGGGACCGGCGAACGGGCGTCGTGCGCGCCGGCGCAGCCGATGTCTGGAGGGTGGGGTCGGGGCTGGCTTTCGTCCAGGCCGGCGCGGTCAGCCCGGTCCCGGCCGCCCTTCCCGACAACGGGCAGTCGGACGTCCCGGGCTGGGGGCTTCGCGTCCGGGTGGGCCGGGGCCCGCTCCCGGTGGAGGGGTGGGCGTGGACATGTAACCTCGACGATGTGCGCGGAGGGCTGACCCTGCGATCGAGGCGTCCGGGCGAGCGAGTGCCGACCCGGGCCGGAACCAGGAAGGTGCAGGATGTGCTCGTGGATGCGCGGATTCCCCGTGGCCTCCGCGATTCGGCGGCGGTACTGGCGGTAGGCGACAGTGCGGTGGCGGTCGTGGGATTGACCGCTCCCCCTCAGTCCGGGGACGTGGTGGTCCAGGCGAACCTGCTCGGCTCCCCGCTCGACGCCCCCGCGTGGCTGGCCAGTCCGGCGCCGGGGCCATGACGGCTCCCCGAAGCGGCCCGCCATCGTCCACTCACACCGGGCCGTCCGTGGCGTCCACCGTCGGCGAGGTTGTGCTGGACGCGGAGACCATCAGCTCCAAGGTCCGGGAGCTGGGACAGGCGATTACGCGTGACTATCGCGGCCGTGAGATCACGCTCATCGGCGTGTTGAAGGGCGCTTTCATGCTCATGGCAGACCTGTCGCGATGCATCGAGCTGCCGCTTCGCATCGACTTCATGGCGGTGTCCAGTTACGGGTCCGCCACCAAGACTTCGGGGGTGGTCCGGATCCTCAAGGACCTCGACCAGGAGATCGAGGGCTGTCACGTGATCGTCGTCGAGGACATCATCGACTCCGGGCTCACGCTCAACTACCTGCTGCGGTACCTGAGGGCCCGCCGGCCGGCCACGCTCGAGGTTTGCGCGTTGTTCTCCAAGCGCGGCCGCCAGCGCGTCGAGATCCCGGTCCGCTACGAAGGCTTTTCGATTCGGCCGGAGTTCGTTGTCGGCTATGGGCTTGACTACCGGGAGAACTACCGGAACCTGTCGTACGTCGCTTTGCTCGACCCGGATCCCGAACCCCCCGCACGTCCACGCTGAACGCCCGGTTCAGCGGGGGTATCGTTGTTGAACCCCATGCGCAGACGACCCGGCAAGAACGCCATCCTGTACGTCCTCGTGCTTCTCGGCGGGCTGTGGCTCGCGGCGTCATTTCTGCAACGGCCCGCAACGGGCCGCGACATCACCCTCGGCGAGTTCCGAAAGGCCGTCGCTGAGGAGAAGGTCTCCAGGGCCACCATCTTCGAGCGCGATCAGCGCGTCGAAGGGCGCTTCAAGGACGGAGATCGCTTCCGCACGGTGGTGCTTGCCGAGCAGACCGATGAGATCGGTGAGCAGTTGGCTGAGGCCGGCATCCGCCACGACGTGGTGACGCAGCGGCCGTCCCCGCTGCTTTCGATCCTCGGCGGGATCCTGCCCATCCTGCTGATCTTCGGGATCATGTTCTTCTGGCTGAACCACTCGCAGAGCGGCGGGTCGCGGGTGATGTCGTTCGGCAAGGCCAAGGCGCGGCTGGTCACCAAGGAGATGCCGCGCATCGGCTTCAGTGAGGTAGCCGGACTCGACGAGGCGGTCGAGGAGATCCGCGAGATAAAGGAGTACCTCGCCGATCCGTCCCGGTTCCAGGCGATGGGGGCCAAGATCCCGAAGGGCGTCCTGCTGTTCGGGCCCCCCGGAACGGGCAAGACTCTGCTCGCCAGGGCCGTCGCCGGGGAGGCGGGCGTCCCGTTCTTTTCCATATCGGGATCTGACTTCGTAGAGATGTTCGTGGGCGTCGGAGCGTCGAGGGTCCGGGACCTGTTCGAGCAGGCGAAGGCGGCGGCGCCGGCCATTGTGTTCGTCGACGAGATCGATGCCGTCGGCCGTCACCGCGGCGCCGGACTCGGAGGGGGCCACGACGAGAGAGAGCAGACGCTCAACCAGCTGCTGGTCGAGATGGACGGCTTCGACTCGAGGACGGGGGTCGTGCTGATCGCCGCCACCAACCGCCCGGACATCCTGGACCCCGCATTGCTTCGTCCGGGCCGTTTCGACCGTCAGATCGTGGTTGACCGTCCGGACCTCACC